>NZ_RZQP01000250.1:0-8144 GCF_003998165.1 Mesorhizobium sp. M7A.F.Ca.US.007.01.2.1
CGGTGTGGCAAATGCCTGTCGCCTTGATCTCGACCAGCACTTCGCCCTCGCGCGGGCCCTCGAGGTCGACCTCCATGATCTCCAGCGGCTTTCCGGCGGCAACAGCGACAGCGGCGCGGGTTTTCATTCTTTTTCTCTCCCAAATCTCTATTTTGCCGGGCCAGAACGCGGCGCTTATGATCAGGACTATGCGGCGATCTTGCCGGGGCCGGCGGGAAACACACCCGACATGACGGTGAAGCCCTTGATGCGCTTGACACGGTCGCACCAGCGCCGAATAGCCGGATAGTCCTGGCGCGGAACCCCGCCTTCCTCCGACAGGATGATGTAAGGAAAACAGGCGATGTCGGCGATGGTCGGGTGACTGGCCGAACAGATCCAGTTGCGGCCCTGCTGTTCGCCGAACCACAGATGCTCGTCGAGGACACGGAAAAGGCGATGCGCGCCGGCACGCGCGGCGTCGATATCGAAGTCATAAAACAGCGCATCGTGCAGGCGGGCGGCCGACGCCGTCGAAGTGATACCGTCTGCAAAGGCCAGCCACTGGCTGATGTCGCCCAGCAGAGCGGGATTGTCCCGCGGATACCAGGTGCCCGACGGATCGTATTTCGAGGCGAGATAGACAAGGATCGCTTGGGCGTCGCGCAAGATCAGCTCTTCATCCTCGATGACCGGCAGCTGGCCAAGCGGATTGAGTTTCAGGAACCATTCCGACTTGTGTTCGCGGCCGGGGTAGAAGTCGACCGGCACGGTCTTGTAGTCGATGCCGAGAAAACTCATCAGCAGCCGCAGCTTGTAGCAATTGCCCGACAGTTCGTAGTCGTAAAGCGTGATCATCGGCAGCTCCTAAAGCAATTCCAGGAAAAGTAATGGTTTTCCGTCCGGAATTGCGTAAAACAAACAGTTAGATGTCCAGCACGAGGCGTGCCGATTTGGCGCGCGAAACGCAGGTCATGATCTTGGTTCCGGCCTTCCTCTCGGCATCGTTGAGGTAGACGTCCTGATGGTCCGGTTCGCCCTCGATCACCGTCGCCACGCAAGTGCCGCAGGCGCCTTGCTCGCAAGACGACGGAACATCGATGCCGCTTTCGCGCATGACCTGCATGATCGTCTTGCCCGCCGGCACCTGAAGCGTGACGCAGGAGCGCGCCAGCGCGACCTCGAAGCTCGAACTGTCGTCGATCTTGTTGGTGTTCTTGAAGTACTCGAAATGGACGGCGCTATCCGGCCAGCCCTGCTCGGCCGCGATCTTGCGCGCGGCTTCCAGCATCGGTCCCGGGCCGCAGATGTAGAGATGCATGCCATTGCGATAACCGGCGAGGAGTTGTCGAAGCTCGGCGCCGGTCGCGTCGGGCGAGAGGCCGAGATGCGGCTTCAGCGCATCGCCGAGATGCTTCAGCCGATCGGCAAAGGCGAGGTGTTCCTCGCCTTGCGCGAAATAATGCAGCTCGTGCGCAAGCTCCTGGTTCTTCAGCGCCTGCGCCATGGCGAGCAGCGGCGTGATGCCGATGCCGCCGGCGACGAACAGCGTCTTGATCGCATCGCGGCGCAGCGGGAAGTTGTTGCGTGGCTCGGAAATCGCCAGCACGTCGCCCTCTCGCACCGTCTCATGCATGCATTTCGAGCCACCCTTGGAGTCCCGTTCCAGCTTGACGCCGATGGTGAAGCTGTCGGTTTCACCGGGACCGTTGGTGATCGAATACTGCCTGATCTCGCCATTGGGCATGTGGACGTCGATATGGGCTCCAGGCTGGAACGTCGGCAGGATGCCCTTGATCGGACGAAGCTCGAAGCCTGCGATCCCGTCAGCGGTCTGCCATTTTCTGGCCACGCTGACACGCAGCGCAGCCTTGCGGCCATGCGTGGTCACCTCAGGCATTTCGGCGAGTTCGGCCGAGACCCGTTCGTAGACCGGCTCGAGCGGCGCCGGCGCCGGCGCGTTCGCCACGTCGCGCTCGACCTCGTCGCGCAGCTTGGAAAGCCGCTCATTGTGGTGACGCAGAATGGCAATGCGCGCGGCGCCCTCGGCCTCCTGATCGAGCACGCCGCGGATCACCGAACGGTTGGAATCGACCGGCTGCACGAAGAAAACGCCCTGCGTCTCGGCGCCGCTGGCTCGCGAGCGAAGCGCCACAGCGAAATCCTGGGCGGCTTCGACGAGAATGTCGGCGCCCTCGCCATCGATCGCTCCGTTGGGTTGAAAGCGATAGGCTCTCAGCCTCTCGACGACCTTGTCGGCCGGCGCGTTGACCGCGATGCCGCGCAAGGCGACGAGCTTGCCTTCGGCGAGGCCGGCAATCTCAGGCACCTCCCCGCGCGGCTCTTCCGAGGACCAGACCAAGCCATAACGTTCGACCGCCGGAAAAGTGCGGTTGGTGATGGTGCGGGCGGGTGCATCGGCCGGATGAGCCGGGATATAGGTGCAGCCAGCGGTGCGGTTCGAATAACGCCAGCCGTGATACTGGCATTTCAGTTCGCGCCCGTCATTGATGCCGATCGACAGCCTGACGCCGCGATGCAGGCAGCGGTTCTCCCAGATGTTGACGTAACCGTCATCGGCCCGCCACACGGCGAATTCCCGGCCCAGCAACTGGCCGTGGAAAACGTGGCGAAACGGCAAATCATGGGCAGCGGCGATCGGATGCCACCGGCTTCTGGCTTCTTCCAACATCAATCGTCTCCAAAATGTCTGTCAGGCTGCAGCCGGGATGACCCCGTAGGTCACGCCCTTCTGGCTGAGCCAGCGCCGGTAGGCGATGGCCGACTTGTCAGCGCGGATCGGCGTCTCGGCGCGCGGATCGAGCGGCAGGCGCTTCGGCACCTGGTTTTCCAGGATCGGCTTGTCCTGGCCGAAGATCGTCTGCTGGAAACGCTTGATCACCTTGTCTTCATTGTCTTCGTCGAGCACGCAAAGCAGCATGTGGGCGCGCACATGCTCCTGGTCGACCGGCTGCAGGAAGACGGCGATGACATCGCGCCGGGTCTCGTCGATCGGGCTCGATTTATAGAGCACCGAGCAATAGGGATGCGGCACGCGATAGACGTAGTCGACGTCGGCGCCGCCATCGGACGCCGTCGACGCCATCGGCTGGAAGAAGCGGCAGCGCGTGGCCAGGATCTCGTCACGATCGACGGAGATCTCGACGTCGTATTCCTTGACTTCGGTATGCGGCTCGACGCCGAGTATGTCGGTATGCACATAGGGGAAGTGGCCCATGTCGAGAAAGTTCTCGATGGCGCGCGGCGCCGAGACGTTGACGCCGAACGTTGCCGCATTGAGCTTACGGCGGTCCGGCTCTTGATATTCGGGGATCGGGAACAGCTCGGCCGGCGGCGACCCGAGCGAAGTCCAGACATAGCCATAGGCGCTTATTGCAGGCAGCCTGTCGGCGGGTGGAATATGGTCAGCCCTTTGCACATCGGGACGCGAGCGCCAGACGACGGGCTCGCCATCCGCGTCCACCGCAAAGCTGAGGCGCTCCTCGAGCAGAACGGTCTCCTGGACGGCGCCGGGAGCAGCTTCCGCGATGGCGCCCACGGGATGCCAGAGATTGAGGATCACGGGATCAGCGCATTTCGTCATCATGTTATCCCTTCAAATACCCTCGGACGTCATCAGATCTGTGCCGGTATCGCACCATAGGTGACCGCCCTGTCACGCAGCCAGCGCCGATAGGAAACCGAGACGGCATCGGCGCGGATCGGGGTCTCGGCGCGCGGATCGAGCGGCAGGCGCTTGGGGACCTGGTTTTCCAGGATCGGCTTGTCCTGCGCGAAGATCAATTGCATGAAACTGCGCACCGTCGCCGCGTCCATGCCCTCCTTGAGGTAGCAGAGATAGGGATGCGCGACGCAGTTCTCCTCGTCGACCGGCTGCACGAACAGCGTGATGACATCCAGCCTCCCCTTCTGGATCGGATTGCTCTTGTAGAGCGCCACCGTATAGGGCCGGATCACCTTGTAGATGTACTCGACGACGAACCCTTCCTTCGCGGTCGGCGACGCGATGGGCTGGTAGAATTTGCATTCGGTCGCCAGCACCTCGTCCTGGGGCGTGATTTCCACCTTGTAAGGCACGACCTCGGTATGCGGCTCCTCGCCGAGCCAGCCGGTGTGGATGAAGGGGAAATGCCCCATGTCGAGAAAATTCTCGACGGCGCGAAGGCCCGACACCTTGACCGCGATCGAGCCGCCGCTGACCAGATGTCGATCCGCCTCGTTGGCCTCGGGGATGTAGATGATGTCGCGCCAGGGTTTGTCCAGACAGGTCCAGACGAAGCCATAGCGCTCGGCGCTCTTCAACACGTCGCCGGTATCGTTGCGAACGACTTCGATCTTGTTTGAATGTTTTCGAACGACGAGATCGACCCCAAGCAGGCGGGTCGAAAAGGGCACATCCTGGCTGAGCGATTCCTGGTCAGCGACGATATGCCAGTCGTTCAGAAGCTCGCGGTCGACGCAATGGGTTGCCATCGGCATCCCTCCCAACTCGGCTAGCCCTTCACCACGAACCTAGCCTGACGTTTCGCAATGACGAAATCACAAGATTGGATACCAATCAATGATTTTTTGTCAGCCAAAATCATTTTTTGTGTTGACAGACTATGATGATTGAATTCCGATATGGAAAACCTGAACCTGGGATATGGCACATCCCGAAGCGTCATGTCTTCATCATGGAAAGCCTGCTGATCATGTCGTCGCAAAGGCGGAGAACCGTGCCTTGAGCAGCCGCTCCCAGACGATCGCGGACACGCTGACCCGCGCCATCATCGACCATCGGCTGGTGCCCGGCTGCAAGCTCGGCGAGCGCGAGCTTGCCGAGATATTCGATGTCAGCCGCATCGTGGTGCGTCAGGCCCTGATACGGCTCGCCGATGACGGGCTGGCGCAGATCGAGCGCAACCGCGGCGCCTTCGTCGCCAGGCCAAGCATGCAGGAGGCAATGGAGATTTACGACGCGCTGACCCTTGTCGAACAGGGGGTGGCGGCCCAGCTCAGCGATCGCCTTGGCCCCGCCGGATGGGCCGAGCTGCGCCAGCATGTCGAACGCCAGCGCCAGGCAGTCGCCGCCGGCAACGATGCGCTGGCCGACGTGCTCGGCCAGGAATTCCACACGGTGTTCGTGCGCCTTAGTCGCAACAAGGTGATGCAGGAAATCCATGCCCAGCTCGTGCGCCGCACGACGTTGCTGCGCTCGCTCATTTCAGCCGATTTCGACTATTGCAATCTGCTCGACGATCATTCGAGGGTCGTCGACCTCCTGGAAAAGGGCCGCCTGAAACAGGCCATGGACCTGATCGACACGCATCACCGCACCGTGGTGCGCGGCTACATCATGGATCGCGAGGTGTTTCCGGAGATGACGCCTGCCGAAGCGCTCGCACCCTATCTCGACGGCAAGGCCGACGGAGCAACGATATCGGCTGGATTGAGGCAGGCAAAACCATCCGGGAATGGCGACGGCGCGGTGCACGCGCACGTCCATCTCCCTAACAAAGACCGGGCATCGACAAGCCGGGCATCAACCAAAAAAACCAACAGAGGGTTACCGACATGAACGACCTGACAAGACGCGGATTCCTGAAATACAGCGGTGCGCTGGGTGCTGCGCTCGGTGCTGGAGGGCTGAGCACGGTCGCCAAGGCTCAAGAGGTGCTCAAGATCGGCGTCGTCTACGTCTCGCCGATCGCCGAAATCGGCTGGACCAAGCAGCACAGCCTTGGCGTCGAGGCGATCAAAGCCGCGTTCGGCGACAAGGCCGAACTCACCGTCATCGACAACATCTTCATGCCGCAGGATGCGGAGCGCATTTTCCGCGAGCTGGCCAGCGCCGGCAACAAACTGATCTTCGGCACCAGCTTTTCGCACGGAACGCCCATGCAGAAAGTGGCGCCGCGGTTCCCCAAGGTGGCTTTCGAACATTGCTCCGGCATCGTCCACCTTGCCAATCTGGGTACCTTTGAAGCCAAATATTACGAGGGCACTTTCGTCGCCGGCGCGGCCGGCGGCTACATGTCGAAATCGGGCAAGATTGGTTTCATCGGCGGCTTTCCGATTCCGGATATCGTCGGCCCGGCCAACGCGCTGCTGCTCGGTGCGCAAAGCGTCAATCCGAACGCCACCTGCAACGCCATCTTCCTCAATTCCTGGTTCGATCCGGGCAAGGAGAAGGAGGCCGCCAAGACGCTGCTTTCGCAAGGCTGCGACGTCATCTGCTCGATGACCGACACGGCGACGGGCGTCCAGGTCGCGGGTGAAGGCGGCGCCTGGTCGATCGGCTACGCCAGCGACATGGCCAAGTTCGCTTCGGGCAAACAGCTGACGTCCTTTGTCCTCGACTGGACCAGCGACTATGTCGGCGCCGCCAAGGCCGTCGCCGCCGGCACCTGGAAGCCGGAAGTGCGCTGGGATGGACTGGCAGCGGGCGTCGTGAAGATGGCGCCCTACAATGACGGCATACCGGCCGACACCAAGGCCAAGCTGAAGCAGCTCGAGGCCGACATCGGCAGCGGCAAGGTGCACCCCTATGGCGGCGAGTTGAAGGACCAGGCCGGCAACCTCAAGGTCGCTGCAGGCTCCGTCCTGGCCGATGACGATGTTCGCGGCATGAACTGGTTCGTCAAAGGCATGATCGGCAAGCTGAGCTGAACGCCATCAAAGAACCAGGGAGGCGCCGAGACCGACCTTCGGCGTCTCCCTGCCTGGTTCCCGTCCAACCTCGCTTCACGCCACGGCAGGACCCGCCATGCATCCGCGTCTAGAACTGCGCAACATCCGCAAACGCTATCCCGGCGTCGTCGCCAATGACGAGGTCTCGCTGTCTATCCAGCCCGGCGAAATCCACGCCGTGCTGGGCGAAAACGGCGCCGGCAAATCGACCCTGATGAAGATCATCTATGGCGCGGCGCAGGCCGATTCCGGCGAGATCTTCTGCGACGGCAATCCGATCGCGGCGCACAACCCGGCGACGTCGCGCGCGCTCGGCATCGAGATGGTCTACCAGCACTTCGCGCTGTTCGAATCCGTTTCAGTGGTCGAGAACATTGCGCTCTCGGCAAGCAGCGCCTTCGATCTGCCCTCGCTTGCCGCCAAGATCCGCGAGCTTTCGCTTCGCTACGGTATGCCGATCGATCCGCATCGCCAGGTGCATGACCTCTCTGTCGGCGAGCGGCAGCGCGTCGAGATCGTGCGCTGCCTGCTGCAGGCGCCCAAGCTTCTGATCCTCGACGAGCCGACTTCCGTGCTGACGCCACAGGCGGTGGTCAAGCTGTTCGAGACGCTTCGACAACTCGCCGCTGAAGGCTGCAGCATCGTCTACATCAGCCACAAGCTCGACGAGGTGCAGGAGCTCTGTGACACCGCAACCGTGCTGCGCAACGGCAAGGTCACCGGCACCGCTCGGCCGAAAGAGACGACCTCGCTCGAGCTCGCCCGCATGATGGTCGGCTCGAAGCTGCCGGAAATGCATGTCAGCCCGCCGACCCCGAGCGAGAAGCCAGTGCTCGAGGTCAACAACCTTTCGGTCAAGGCAAGAGACCATTTCGGCGTGGATCTGAAGGACGTCTCCTTCAACGTTCATGGCGGGGAAATCGTCGGCCTGGCGGGAGTGTCCGGAAACGGCCAGGCGGAGCTTATCGCCTTGCTCAGCGGCGAACGCACGCATCACAACAACGACGCGATCAGGATTTGCGGTACCGCTGCCGCTCGCCTTCGTGCCGACGAGCGCCGTAAGCTCGGTCTCGCCTTCGTTCCCGAGGAACGGCTGGGCCGTGGCGCGGTACCGTCGCATACGCTGTGGGAGAACGCGGTTCTGACCGCCCATCGCTTCGGCACCGTCCGCAACGGCCTGGTCGACCGGCGCAAAGCCAGCGCCTTCGCAGCTGGCATCATCGACAGGTTCAAGGTCAAGGCCAACGGTCCGGCTTCGACGGCGCAAAGCCTGTCGGGCGGCAATCTGCAGAAATTCATCGTCGGCCGTGAGATCGCGCTCGAGCCGAAGCTTCTGCTTGTCTCCCAGCCGACCTGGGGCGTCGATGTCGGCGCCAGCGCCTTCATCCGCCAGACCATCGTCGACCTCAGCCGCGCCGGCGCGGCGGTGCTCGTCGTCTCCGAAGAACTCGACGAGCTGTTCGAGATTTGTG
>NZ_RZQP01000251.1:0-8029 GCF_003998165.1 Mesorhizobium sp. M7A.F.Ca.US.007.01.2.1
GTGCCGCTCGACGGCATTGCCTATCGGTGTGAGGTCCGCTGGCGTCGCAATGACCGTATCGGGGTGCAGTTCACCGGCACCGAGCCAAAACCCAGGCTGCACTACGGCTGATCCATTCAGGCACGACGCTTTGGATCGTTGCCGCGTCCGGATTGCCTGGTGGCGACAAAATTGCGATCGCCGCACCGCATTCTATCCCCGTTATCCACATATGTGACACACAAGATGTTGAGGTCACAAAAGCTACGCAAACGAATCCTTGACGGCGCAAAACGAGTCGCCTTTTATAGGCCATGCGCTCCTGTTGAGAGTGCGACCGGAAAGTTCTGAGCCCGGTCTTTTTCCCGGATTATGTGCGTTTTGCTCGCATTTCCGCCTGGTTACGAGGCCGGCGGAAGCGTTGGAATTGTGGGGCGGTTGGGGTCGATAGGGACAATTGTCGGGCTTGAATAAATTGTCTGTTAATACTATATTTAGTGTTTGCAGGTAGGTTCGACGCTAGATAGTGTGAATTTCCCTCGACCGAGGGAATCGGAAAAAAATCAGTTTTGAGGGACCCGTGGGTTCGTCGGCGCGTTGGACAGGCACTTCGCAAGGAGTTTGACCAGCAGGGCCGGCGGAGGCTGCGAAATGGAGAGCCGGCCGTTTTCGAACGCCGGCAGACGGCGGACATGCGCGTTTCGCATCGGGGGCAGAAATCCCTGGGGAAAAGCGCTACATATAGACAAAAGGGACCGGACCAATGCGCATCGAGCGTCGTTTCACCAAGCCAGGACAGTCCGCCTATGCGGAGATCGAATTCCGCAAGGCGCTTTCGGAGATCAAGAATCCGGATGGCTCGGTGGTGTTCCGCTTGGACAATATCGACGTGCCGGCGCAGTTCTCCCAGGTCGCAGCCGATATCCTGGCACAGAAATATTTCCGCAAGGCCGGTGTTCCGGCACGCCTGAAGAAGATCGAAGAGAACGACGTCCCCTCCTTCCTGTGGCGCTCCGTCGCCGATGAGGCGGAACTCGCCAAGCTGCCGGAAGCCGAGCGCTACGGTTCCGAGATCGACGCCCGCCAGGTCTTCGACCGCCTTGCCGGCACCTGGACCTATTGGGGCTGGAAGGGCGGCTACTTCAAGGCGTCGGAAGAAGACGCACGCGCCTTCCGTGACGAGCTTGCCCACATGCTGGCCACCCAGCGCGTCGCGCCGAACTCGCCGCAATGGTTCAACACCGGCCTGCACTGGGCCTATGGCATCGACGGCCCGAGCCAGGGCCACTTCTATGTCGACCCGTTCACCGGCAAGCTGACCAAGTCGAAATCCTCCTACGAGCATCCGCAGCCGCATGCCTGCTTCATCCAGGGCGTACAGGACGACCTCGTCAACGAGGGTGGCATCATGGATTTGTGGGTGCGTGAAGCGCGCCTGTTCAAATACGGCTCCGGCACCGGCTCCAACTTCTCGCTGCTGCGCGGCGAAGGCGAAAAACTGTCCGGTGGCGGCCGCTCGTCGGGCCTGATGAGCTTCCTCAAGATCGGCGACCGCGCGGCGGGCGCCATCAAGTCGGGCGGCACGACGCGCCGCGCCGCCAAAATGGTCATCGTCGACGCCGACCATCCCGATATCGAGGAATTCATCGACTGGAAGGTCAATGAAGAGCAGAAGGTCGCCTCGCTGGTGACCGGCTCGAAGATCGTCAAGAAGCATCTCGAAGCGATCATGAAGGCCTGCGTCAACTGCGAAGGCAATGGCGACGACTGCTTCGATCCGTCGATCAACTCCGCGCTGAAGCGCGAGATTAAGGCGGCCAAGAAGTCGGCCGTGCCGGAGAACTACATCTACCGCGTCATCCAGTTCGCCAAGCAGGGCTATAGCTCGATGTCGTTCAAGACCTACGACACAGACTGGGATTCGGACGCCTACCTCACGGTTTCGGGCCAGAATTCCAACAATTCGGTGTCGCTGAAGGATAATTTCCTGCGCGCCGTCGAGGACGATGCCGACTGGCACCTGACCGCCCGCAAGGACGGCAAGGTACTGAAGACGCTGAAGGCCAGGGATCTCTGGGAAAAGATCGGTTACGCCGCCTGGGCGTCGGCCGATCCGGGCCTGCATTTCAACACGACGATGAACGACTGGCACACCTGCGCTTCCGCCGGTGCGATCCGGGCGTCCAACCCGTGCTCCGAATACATGTTCCTCGACGACACGGCCTGCAATCTCGCCTCGATCAATCTGCTGCCCTACCGCAACGCCGACGGCACGATCGACATCGCAGCCTACGAGCACACGGTGCGGCTGTGGACCATCGTGCTCGAAATCTCCGTCATGATGGCGCAGTTCCCGTCGAAGGAGATCGCCAAGCAGTCCTACGAATACCGCACGCTCGGCCTCGGCTATGCCAATATCGGCGGCCTGCTGATGACGTCGGGCATTCCCTACGACTCCGACGAAGGCCGCGCGATCTGCGCCGCACTCACCGCGATCATGACCGGCATGGCCTATGCCACCTCGGCCGAGATGGCCGGCGAACTCGGCGCCTTCGCCGACTACGACCGCAATGCCCAGAACATGCTGCGCGTCATGCGCAACCATCGCCGTGCCGCCTATGGCGAGAAGCAGGGCTACGAGAAGCTCGCCGTCAACCCGGTGCCGCTCGTCGCTTCCGACCTGAAGCAGCAGGACCTTGCGACCCACGCCAAGGCCGCCTGGGACCGCGCCATCGAGCTCGGCGAGGAGCATGGCTACCGCAACGCGCAGGCGACCGTCATCGCGCCGACCGGCACGATCGGCCTGGTCATGGATTGCGACACCACCGGCATCGAGCCCGACTTCGCGCTGGTGAAGTTCAAGAAGCTGGCCGGCGGCGGCTATTTCAAGATCATCAATCGCGCCGTGCCGGAAGCGCTGCGCACGCTCGGCTATTCCGAAGCCCAGATCGCCGAGATGGAGGCCTATGCGGTCGGCCACGGCAACCTCAACCAGGCGCCGGCCATCAACCCCGGCGCGCTCAAGGCCAAGGGCTTCACCGACGAGAAGATCGCGGCGCTCAACGCAGCCTTGAAGTCGGCCTTCGACATCAAGTTTGTCTTCAACCAGTGGACGCTCGGCGCCGACTGGGTGAAGGAGACGTTCGGCTTCACCGACGAGCAGCTCAACGACTTCTCGTTCGAGATGCTGCCGGCGCTCGGCTTCTCCCGCAAGGACATCGAGGCCGCCAACATCCATGTCTGCGGTGCGATGACGCTGGAAGACGCGCCGTTCCTCAAGGCCGAACACCTCGCCGTGTTCGATTGCGCCAGCCCGTGCGGCAAGATCGGCAAGCGCTCGCTGTCTATCAACAGCCACATCCAGATGATGGCGGCGGCACAGCCCTTCATTTCCGGCGCGATCTCCAAGACCATCAACATGCCCAACGATGCGACGGTGGAAGACGCCAAGGGCGCCTACATGCTGTCGTGGAAGCTGGCGCTGAAGGCCAACGCGCTCTACCGCGACGGCTCGAAACTGTCGCAGCCGCTCAATTCCTCGCTGCTCGCCGATGGCGAGGACGACGAGGATGAAGCCGTCGAGCAGCTGCTCGCCGCACCTGCGGCAGCACGTGCCGCACAGATCACCGAGCGGATCGTCGAGCGCATCATCGAGCGCGTGTCGCGCGAGCAGGAAAAGCTGCCCGGCCGCCGCAAGGGTTACACGCAGAAAGCCAAGATCGGTGGCAACACCATCTTCCTGCGCACCGGCGAATATGACGATGGCCGTCTCGGCGAGATCTTCATCGACATGAACAAGGAAGGCGCGACTTTGCGTGGCCTTCTCAACAACTTCGCCATCGCCATTTCGTTGGGCCTGCAATATGGCGTGCCGCTCGACGAATATGTGCACGCCTTCACCTTCACCAAGTTCGAGCCGGCCGGCATGGTGCAGGGCAATGACGCCATCAAGAGCGCGACGTCGATCCTCGACTACGTGTTCCGCGAGCTGGCGATCTCCTACCTCGGCCGCAACGATCTCGCCCATGTCGACCAGTCGGACTTTTCCAACACCGCACTTGGCCGTGGCATCAGCGAAGGCAAGACCGATGCGGTCTCCAAGGGCCTGACCCGTGGCGCCTCGCCGGTGAAGCTGGTGTCGCGCGTCAGCGGCAACGATCCGAAAGGCTTTGCGGCCCCCTCGGGCGCCCCTGCCCGCTCGGCACCGACCGCCTTCTCCGGCTCCAACGTGCTGGCGCTGAAACCCGCCAGCGACGAAGCGGTCGCCTACAAGCGCGACTATGAGGAGCGGGCAAAGGAATTGGCCGAGGACATCGCCTTCGAGGAAGCGGCGGGTGTTGCTTCCGACGCCACGGCTGCGCTGTTCACCGACGCCGCGGCCATGGAGGCGGCGGAAGCCAAGAAACTCGCCAACGACCGCCGCGCCAAATCGCTGCTCCAGGGCTACACCGGCAATTCCTGCTCCGAGTGCCAGAATTTTACCATGGTGCGGAACGGGACCTGCGAGAAGTGCGATACGTGTGGCTCGACGAGCGGGTGCAGCTGAGCTAATTCACGCGCGCTGTCTGTCTGCTGCCAACAATGCGACTCCGCTCTCAGCAGAAGAGATATGCTGAGAGCGGAGGTCTATAAAAATGCCGCCAGAGCCCAAGCAACAGCACTATATTCCGGAAACTTATTCGAAGCATTTCTTGGATGGAGACGGCTGCATCAAAGTCTACGATACGTGGGAAGATTGTAGGCTTTTCTGCACCTCTCCAAAATCGGTATTCAAAGAGAAATACCTATACTCACAACCAGTTCATGCTGAAGCGCGTTTTGACAACGCGATCGAGAGACTTTTTTCCGACACGATAGAAAGCGGCTGGGACCGAGCTGTGAACATTATCGCGGAAAAGAAACCGCTCTCACTTGATGAAATTAAACATTTCACCGAATTCCTTTTGTCCATGCGATGCCGTGTACCCAACGCGCTTAGATCTGTTATGAGCCTTTTGCGAGACTCTGTTGCTAGGATATCGGACGCAGTTTCACCTCCCGTACCCGAGGCTCTGTTGGAAATTTATCGCAAGACGACAGGAGATGTATCGAGCCAGATTAGAATGCAGGATTTGATAAACGCCGGCATAATTCAAATAAACATTGACCCGCATACCGCCCTTCTTTCGATGCCAAATATCATTCGAGGCATGCTTCCTGTAATGAATCGGTACAACGCGCCTGTTTTTATACACAACGAGACAGGCGTCGATTTTATTTCTAGCGATAACCCCGTGTGCTACTTCAAATCGGGAACACCAATAGGTAAAATAGTTCCATACAGTGTCGGAAATTTTGATGATTTTGAACTTGTCTTCCCTATAACTCCGCGCATTGCGATGTATCTGGACACCCGAAGGCAGACGGATGCAATGCATAGAGAAGTACGCAACCGCCGGGCGATAGATCGCATCAATGAGGTCGTGGCTCTTTTTGCTGATCGCTATATATTTAGCCAACGGGGAGACATCGAGACCTTAGTATCCAACTTTTTCGATAAAGGGCCAGTTCCGGACTTCGAACGCTCGATAGTTGGTAACGGCTTGGTGCAGCGAATAAGCTACAAGATCGGACAGCCCTCCGCTCTATCGAATGCGTGGGAATACCCATTCCGACGATGAGGATGCAACAGGGCGTGAGCCGCTACACTGACTATCCACCTAGGGAGTGAAGTGCGTGTGTTACGCGGTGGTGATTGAAAAGGCGGGAAATAACTTTTCCGCTTATGTGCCGAATTTACCCGGCTGCATCGCGACCGGTGCAACTGTACGCGAGGTGGAAGCCGAGATTCGCGATGCAATTCGCTTTCACATCAAGGGTTTGCGGGCCGATGGGTTGAATGTGCCGAAGGTGTTAGCTTGGCAGAGTGCGTAAAGGCATAAAGCCACGAACCAGACCGGCACTACAGGTAGATGAACTTCACACCCACGTTATTGAGCGCGGTTTCTTTTGGAAAAATTTATGACAAGCGCTATTGGTTTGACGCCTATAGACCTCCTAACAACAATTTTGGTAGTTATTACGGGCGTATACGCCTGGCTAACTTATAAGATAGCCCACTCAAATAAAATGATGGTCATAGAAATACAGAAGCAGATCGAGGTTCAAACGCGGCCTGTAATTGCTTTGAATATCGAAATTCAACACCATACTATTTTTGTTGCTCGAATCTGGAACCGAGGCTCCTCATCCGCCGAGAACCTTAAACTGACGGTCGACAGAGACTTCTATCGCTTTGGGGAAACCGTTGGAGAATCAAAAAATATTTCTGATATGTATATTTTCAAAAACACATTGGCTGCACTCGCGCCTGGCGATGGATTCTGGATCGATCTTTGTACAGGCCCTCAGGTCGGCAAGGAGATCGGCGGCAAAATAGTAACACCTGACAAATTCACAATTCAGGCATCCTATGGCTACGGGTCGCGTATCTATACCGAGAACTTCTTTGTGGATCTTCGAGCTTATTTCTATACGTCCGGAGCGAAGAGAATTCCTGAGCAACTCGAAAAGATAGCAAAATCTCTGGATGAACTGGCAAAATCAAACAGAAAGTAGTCACCTCACCGTGGAACATGTCGAGGTTGATATGGGATCATCTCCCTGTGGGACACCGGAGCCGGGAATACGGCCAGAATAGTTGTTTGCGGCCAGGATCGCTGCCCGGACCAATTTACCCCGCCTGCAACACCTCCAGCGTCTGCCCGTCAAACGAAGGCTCGTCCTGGCCTATCCGCACGAACAGCACTTTCCGCCCCCCACCCTCGGGCACCTCGAAATACTGGATGCCGTCAGGCATTTCGCCCCAGGCGCCGCAGGGCGGCTCCGGGATCTCATCGGGGCTGGCTACCGCTTTCAGCTCTTTCGCATAGGCAGCGTCCGGGCTGAATGTGTAGCGTTTGACGCCGGCGGGGACTCTGCCCCCGGCGTAAGGCGTCGAATTCAATACCTTGTTTGCATCTGGCCATGCCTTCGGCCTGCCCGGTTCAAAGCCTCTCAGCATGCCATCTCAGATGGTCGTCCATGAAGCTGGAGATGAAAAGATACGAGTGGTCGTATCCATCCTGCATCCGCAATTTTAAAGGAATACCTGCTTTGGTGCAGGCCGCCTCAAGCAGCCAAGGCCTCAGCCCGTCGTCAAGAAATCCATCCGACGTTCCCTGATCCACCAAAAATTCGGGGAAGCGGTATCCGTCGTCGATGAGCGACGTCGCGTCGCAGCTTCGCCACGAGGCCTCATCCTTGCCGAGATACTTCTCAAAAGCCGGTCTCGACCAGCCGGCGGTGCTTGGCTGGGCGATCGGGGCGAACGCCGAGCAGCTCTTGAACCGCTGCGGATTCTTCAAGGCAATCGTCAGCGCGCCATGCCCGCCCATCGAATGGCCAAAGATTGCCTGGCGTGCCATATCGGCTGGAAATTCAGCCGCGATGAGGGCCGGCAACTCCTCGGCGACATAGGAATACATACGATAGTTCTTCGCATAAGGCTCTTGCGTCGCATCGAGATAGAAGCCGGCGCCGGAGCCGAACTGCCAGTTGTCTTTTTCATCCGGAATGTCGGCCCCGCGCGGGCTGGTGTCGGGACAAACGACGATCAGGCCGAGCTCGGCGGCCATGCGCCTGTACTCGCCCTTGTCCATGACATTGGCGTGCGTACACGTCAGGCCTGAGAGATACCACACAACGGGACAAGGCGTCTCCCGCGCCTGCGGAGGTATGAAAACGGCAAAAATCATGTCGCAACGGCAACTCGTCGAGAAATGGGAATAGACGCCCTGCACGCCGCCATGGGCTTTCGTCTGAGAGATGATTTTCATGTGTTCTCCACGTTGCGGGTCGGATGACGGTCGGCCCCACCACTGCCACCCAGCGGCAAGCACTTGCGTCCTGCCATCGTATGGTTCCTGTGTCGACGGATCTCAGCGCGGAAAAAGAACCTCGCCCATTCCGAGCACTGCGTTATCCCCGCCATATTTGCGCGGTGCGCTCCCCAGAAGCTGTCTCTTATACA
>NZ_RZQP01000252.1:0-7958 GCF_003998165.1 Mesorhizobium sp. M7A.F.Ca.US.007.01.2.1
GGGGAGTAGGGGAGTAGGTTGGGTTCGAGGGCATTCCAAACACACTCCCTTATTCCCCTGCTCCCTTACTCCCATAAATTCTAATTCCCCAGCGCCAACTGATCCGTGATCTCAAACCGCTCCGAGACGCCGACACGGATCATGTTGAGGCTGCCTTCCCTGGTGAAGCGGAAGTCGCCGGGCGCGTCGGAACCGGCCGGCTGGCCGGCACGGAAAGAGATGATGCGCGTGCCGCCATCGGGCCAGGTCACAGTGATGTTCGCCTTGTCGGCGCTGTGCACCACGCTGACCTTGCAGCGCTCCATCGGCTGGCCGACATAGCGGGCGCAGGGAATTTCGGGGCCAGAAGCCAGCGTCGGAGCGGAATCAAGCGGGACGTCAGGCGCCGCCAGCGCCAGTAGGTACGCATCCTGCATGGCGGCGTGGCCGATTTCCTCTGGCGATTTCGGCGTGCTTTCTGCTGCCGGACCGGCGCCGCCAAGCCGCGCCGTCAGGTCGGGCGGTGCGACCGGCGCGCTGTCGGCTGAGCCGGTGGCCTGCGATTGGTCCGGTGCCGAGGCCTGCTCGGCCCCACTGCCGGTGGAGGCAATCACCGGCGCACCGGCCGGTCTTGGCTCACCTTCGACATAGGGGTTCGGATTGAGGGGGATGAGATAGCGCGCCGGCGCCCAGCCGCTCAGCTTCTCCTTGCCCGTGCTTTCGACCTTGCACCATTTGTAGCCGTTGATGTCGTTGCAGCCGAGATTGGTGACCATGTCGCCGCTGCTCAGCCGCGCCTCGACCGTGGCGACCGGCGATGCGGTGGTGCGGACCTTGAGAAGGTCGTCCGGCGCCAGGCCGGTGACGACGGAGATGACGAGCTCCGGCGCCTCTTGGGCCATCTCTTCAGCCATAGCGGGGGCAATCACCGGCCACGCCGTCATCAGCAGCGGAGCAGCAATCAGCGCATGGAGGTTTGTTCGGAGCGTAACTGTGCGCCTCATCGTTTGGCCGTGCGCTGATACCGTGCCGCGGCGGATCGAGCCCGCCGCAAGCCCGGCCGGTTTTATAAGGGACGACGCGGCGCCATGTAAGCCCGAAAATTCGGGCCGCCGTTTCGCCAGCCTTCAGCCGGGCAGGGGCATGAACCCGGTTCTGAGCGCGTGAGCCCATTCCGGCCGGCCCGCATGTTCGGCCTGCCTGGCGGCCGCCTCATGATCGTAGTCGACGGCGATGGCCTCGAAGCCGTCGGGCTGGCCGTTGCTGCCCGAGGTGACGATGCCGTAGCGCGCATGCGGCGAGCCCTGCTCGGAGACATGCGCCGGCGGCGTGGAATCGTCATAGGCAGGGCAGCCGATGCTGCCCGGATTGAAGATGACGGGACCGTCGGGGACGCGGATCAGTTCCGCGCGGTGGCTGTGGCCGCACAGCGCGATGCGGCAAGCCGGGTCGAGCGCCTTCAGCCGCCGCCGGATTGCCGTCAGCGGCGCGCGCACCAACTGGCCATTGACGATGGTATCAGTGAGATATTTCTCGTCATGGTCGGGACGGGCGTGGAAAGCGATGATTCCGGGTGCGATCTCCAGCGTCAACGGCTGGGCGAACAGCACCTGGCGCTGTGTCTCGGTCAGCCGCTCCTGCGCATAGACGTCGGAGGGCCACATGGTGTCATCAGCGGGGTCGGCGGCAACACGGCGGTCGTGGTTGCCGCGCACCGTCGGCAGGTTCAGCGCCTGCAGCCGTTCCATCGTTTCGCGCGGCCATAGCGGGCCGGAAACGCTGTCGCCGAGATTGACGGTCAGCTCGGCGCCGCCGCGCCGGCGCAGGTCGTCAAGCACGGCGTCGAGCGCCAGCACATTGCCGTGGATGTCGGCGAGGACGGCGATGCGCATTTCGGGAAGCTCCTGTGTGACGCCGCTTTTCCTTTTCCCCACGTTCGTGGGCGAAGAACCCAAGTCCTTCAGGGTCGGGCGTGCACTTCGATATCGTGGCCGCCAACCGCCGGCAGTGCGGGATCGTCGCCGGCGGCGGCGATGACGCTGTCGAGCAGGCCGGGGAAGCGGGCGTCGAGATCGGCCCGGCGCAGTGTGATCATGCGGTTGGTGCCGACCACCTCGGCGCGGGTGACGCCGGCCTCGCGCAATTTGGCGAGGTGGTAGCTCAGATTGGTCTTCGAGCCGAAATCGAGGAACTGGCTGCAGTTCAGCGGCACGCCCTGCTTGCTGGCGAGATAGCGCACGATGGCAAGCCGCGTCGGGTCGCCGAGCACGCCAAGCACGATCGGCAGGCTGATCTGGTCCGTATTGGGGTGTGGCAAGGTCATGGCTCGAAACTAAGCACAGTCGGGTCCGATTTCAACGCATCCATCATTGTTGGCTCCACATGGCCTTTCTCCGTCTCGCGCGAACCCCGCCCGGCCTGTGCTGACACAGGGCTGTCAGGAAGGTTCAGCTATTTTTCCCTGGCTTCATTGACATGATGCCCTGTTATGTCCAATTGTTCAATAACTTTTGAACTAAGGACATCCCGCCATGGACAAGCGCCTCTTCTGGCTCGCGCTCGGATCGTTCACGATCTCGACCGAAGGCTTCGTCATCTCCAGCCTTCTGCCCGACATCGCGGCGGATGCCGGCATCTCCATTCCGCTGGCCGGCACGCTGATTACCGCCTTCGCGCTCGCCTATGCGGTCGGCACGCCGATCCTGGCGACGCTGACCGGCGAATGGGACCGGCGCCGCGTCATCCTGTGGACGCTGGTGTTCTTCGTCATCGGCAACATCGCCGCCGCCTTGAGTTCCTCCTTCGAACTGCTTCTGGTCGCGCGCATCGTCATGGCGCTGTCGTCGGGCCTGTTCGCCGCAACCGCGCAAGGCACGGCGGTGGCGCTGGTCGATGATCATCACCGGGCGCGTGCCATCGCCGTCGTCGTCGGCGGCACCACTGTGGCCGTTGCGCTCGGTGCGCCGCTGGGCGCGCTCGTTGCCACCGTCGCCGGCTGGCGCGGCACCTTCTTTGCCATCGCCGGCCTTGGCGCGCTTGCAGGCGCGATCCTGTGGTACCGGCTGCCGCAGGGCATCGTCGGCACCAGGCTGCCCTTGAAGCGCAGGCTGGCGGCAGCGCTGCGTCCAGGCGTGATGCCGATCCTGTTGACGACAGTGCTGGCGCTGATCGGCGCCTTCACCGTCTTTGCCTATGTCGCGCCGCTTGCCATCGAGGGCGGCGGTCTCAGCCAGATCGCGCTGCCCGGCATGCTGCTCGCCTTCGGCGTCGGCGCCGTCATCGGCAACATTGGCGGCGGCCAGGCCGCCGACCGGTTCGGTGCGACCCGCACCGTCGGCTGGTCGCTGGCGCTGAGTGCAGCCATGCTGGTCTTATTGTCGGTCATCCCGACCTTCCTGCCGCACCATATTGCCGGGCCGGCGCTGATGGCGATGATGGTGCCGTGGGGCATCGTCGGCTGGGCGTTCCCGCCGGCGCAGGCGAGCCGCATCATCAAGCTGGCGCCCGATGCCGCCCCGATCGTGCTGTCGCTCAACGCCTCGGCGCTCTATCTCGGCGTGGCGCTGGGTGCCGTGGTCGGTGGTGCCGTGCTGCGCTACGGCGCGCCGGCCGATCTCGGCCTGGTCGCCGCGATCTTCCCGATCGTCGGGCTTGGCGTCGTGGTCGCCGGCCGCTGGGCGGCTCGGCCTGTAGAAATGCCTGCCGAGTAGAGTCTTTGGCAAACGCTGGCCTTAGGGCGTGGCCGGCGGCAGATCAAAATCCAGCGCGGCGATCTCATCCAGAGCCGCGCGCAAATCTTCGGCCTTGTCCTTGCCGACGACATCCTCGAAACGCTGCTGGGCGATTTGCCACAGTTTCATCGCTTCCTCGATCTTGTCCAGGCCCTTTGGCGTCAGTCGTACACGCTTGACGCGGCGGTCCTCCGGGTCGGCGAAGGTCTCGACATAGCCGTCGCGGATCAGCGGTTTCAGCGTATGGCCGAGCGCCGACAGGTCCATGATCAGCGACGTGGCGATGGCGCCCATCGCCGGCTCATCGCCCATATGGATCTGGTAAAGCAGGCCCTGCTGCGTCGCCTTGAGGCCTGACGGCTCCACCACATCATCATAAAACTTGCCGAGCTTGCGCGCCGCGCGGCGCAGGGCGGCGTTGTTGCAGAGCGTGAGGCCGGGCAGGCTGTCCTTTGACATGATGGTCCCTGGCGCCGGGGAATGAGGCCCGGCTGCTCCCCTCAAATAATCCCCGCCCGTCTCATTGACAAGATAGTGGCATATGCCTACTTCACGATTAGTGGTATATGCCACTAAATCAGATCAAGCGGCTTTCCGGCAGCGCGGCAGATGCCACGGTGCCGGGGGTCATTCGAAACGAACAAGATCAGTTGAAGAAGGAACAGGACAATGAGTGGACAGGGCAACAAGGGCACGGCGGTCGTCACCGGTGCTTCGTCGGGCATCGGCGCGGTCTATGCCGACCGGCTGGCGGGGCAGGGCTACGATCTGGTGCTGGTGGCGCGGCGCGCCGACCGGCTGGAGGAACTGGCCGGGAAGCTGCGCCAGACCTATAGCCGCAAGGTCGGCGTGATCAGCGCCGATCTTGCAAACGACGATGATGTGCGCCGCGTCGAGCAAGCTGTAACAGCCGACGAGAGCATCACACTGCTGGTCAACAATGCCGGCATCGGCGGCCAGGCCGTCGTGGCCACCGCCGATGTCGACGCGGCCGAGCGCATGATCAAGGTCAACACCATCGCCTTGACGCGTCTAACCCGCGCCGTGCTGCCGGGGCTTTTGGCACGCAACCGCGGCGGCATCGTCAACATCGCCTCGGTGCTCGCCTTCGACACCTCCTTCGGCGGCATCTACAGCGGCACCAAAGCTTATGTGGTCAACTTCACCGAAGCCCTGCACCGTGAGGTCGAGGGCACCAATGTGAAGGTGCAGGTGGTGCTGCCGGGCGCGACCCGGACCGATTTCTGGGAACTTGCCGGCACCGATATCGCAAACGTTCCGAAGGAGATCATCATGACCGCCGACGACATGGTCGATGCCGCACTTGTCGGCTTGGCCAAAGGCGAGGCGGTCACCGTGCCCGCGCTTGCCGATGCGGCCAAGCTCGACACATTCCTCGGCGCCCGGCAAGCCTTTTACGGCAGCCTGCACGCCGACAAGCCGGCGGCGCGTTACGGGGTTTGACGTTTGAGAGGCTGGTTCGCTTTGCGAACCAGGACCCCCACCCCGCTGCTTCGCAGCGACTTGCCGGGGCGAGCCACGGGTCTCGCCCGTCCTTCGGACCCCCACAAGGGGGAAGGTTGGGGACGCGCGCCACCCTCCTTGAGGCTTGGAAAAGGCGCGCTCCCTACCTCCCCCTTGTGGGGAGGTCGGACCGAAGGCCCGGGTGGGGCTCCTGCGCTGACCTTGCAGGACTTGGCGTCTTATACCCATTCCGTGGCCGTCTACGCCGACCGCCACATCGGAATGATCGAGGCGGCCAGCACCAGCGCCAGCACGATGTTGAGCGCGCGCCATTGCCATTCGGTCTTGATCAGCCGCGCCAGCACCATGCCGGCCACGCACCACAGTGAAAGCGAGGCGGCGGCCGCGAGGCCGAAAGTGGCGCCGAGCAGCAGCGCGAGCTGCATCGGTCCGCTGGCCAATGCCGCGAACGACGCCGCGGCGCCCAATCCCATCGCCCATCCCTTCGGGTTCATCCATTGAATGCCGGCGCCGCCGAGAAAGCTGTTCGGCCTGGCCATGGTCACATCCAGATTAGGCGGTCCGCTGCGGCCGATCTTGATCGCCAGCCAGACGAGATAAAGTGAGCCGGTGACCTTCATCGCCAGTTGCAGCGAGGGCACGGCGAGCAGCAGGCCGGCAAGCCCGGCGGCAGCGGCACCCGTGACGGTGGCGAGGCCGGCGGCGCTGCCGACCAGCAAAGGCACGGAACGGCGAAAGCCGAACTGCGCGCCGGACGCGGTCGACAGGGTCGTGGCGATGCCGGGCGTGGTGGTGGCGACGATGGCAAACAGGATGAGCGGGAAAATGGGCTCGAGCATGCGGCGTCCTCGGTGGGAGGGCTGCCATCGTAGCTGCGCACGAACTTCAGTAAATGCAATGTTTGCTATGGTTGACATTAGCAAGCATAATGCCAACCATGATCCGAAATCTCGACATGGCGCTGATCCGCACCTTTACCACCGTTGCCGACAAGGCCAGCATGACAGCGGCGGCCAATGCACTGCACCTGACGCAAGGTGCTGTCAGCCAGCAGGTCAAACGGCTGGAGGAGGCGTTCGGCTCGAGCCTCTTCGAGCGCGACCGGCGCGGCTTGCGGCTTACGCGCGCCGGTGAACAGCTGTTCGGCAGGGGCAAGCGGCTGCTGGCCTTGAATGACGAGATCTGGGCCGAAATGGCTGGGAGCCCGGTGGCCGGCCAGGTGCGGCTCGGCGTGCCCTACGACCTTGTCGGCACCTTGCTGGCGCCGGTGCTGAAGACCTATGCCGAAACCTATCCGCAGGTCGAGATATCGCTGGTCTGCGCCTCGTCGCCAGAATTGACTGCTGCCCTTGCGGCCGGGACCATCGACCTTGCCGTGATCGAGGAACGCGCCGGCCCGTCGGCCGGCGAATGCCTCGTTGTTGACCGGCTGGTCTGGGTCGGTGCCAAGGGCGGCGTTGCCCGCGCCAAGCGGCCGCTGCCGGTGTCGATCGTCGCCGACACCTGCGCTTTCCGGCCGGCTGTGCTGGCGGCGCTCGGTGAGCATGGGCTGGAGTGGCGCACCGTGTTCGAGAACGGCAACATCGACGCGACGACCGCGACGGTGCGCTCCGACCTCGCCGTCACCACCTGGCTGGCCTCCACGGTGCCAGCCGATCTCGACATATTGCCATCGGAGTCCGGCCTGCCGCCGCTGCCGAATTTTGCCATCAACCTGCATCTGCCGAGGCATGGGGTAGGTCCCGCGGCGCAGGAATTCGCACGGCATATACGGGAAGGGCTGGCGCGGCGACCAGTCGCGGCTTGAAGCTTCTCAGAACTTGGGTTCCTCTCCCCCGTCGGTTGGGGGGAGAGGTGTCGAGCGAAGCTCGACCGAGTGGGGGGTCGATCTTTCATCGTGGGGCGAGGAACCCAGGTCCTGCTACTTCCAGTTCTTCCGCCGCTCGAGCTCGGCGTCCGACGGCTCTCCCGTGACAAACGACCCGACCTTGACCTCGCCCGCGCGTTCGTAGGTCGCCATGATGACGCCGGTGCCGGTTGCCTGCGACTTAATGAGCTTGAAGGCGGCCGGGATCGCGCTGTCGCCGAACAGCCGCTTGCCGTTACCCAGCAACAGCGGGAAGACCATCAGCCGGATCTCGTCGATCAGCCCGTTGGCGAGCAGCGTTCGGATCAGGTTGCCCGATCCCTGGATGAGCAGGTCGGGTCCATCCTCCTGCTTGAGGCGGCGCAACTCCGCAACGATATCAGGCCCGAGCGATTGCGTGTTCTGCCAGGTGAGGGTGTCGGGCCGATGCGTCGCGACATATTTGGTCGCAGGGTTGAAGGCATCCGCGATCGGATCTTTCTGATATGGCCAGTAGGCGGCGAAGATATCGTAGGTCCTGCGGCCGAGAAGCAGGGCGAAAGGCTTGGAGAACAGTTCATCCATCGCCGCGCCCCCCGCCTCGTCGAAGTAATGGAAGGTCCAGCCGCCGAACTTGAAGCCGCCGACCGGATCCTCTTGCGGGCCGCCGGGCGCCTGCATGACGCCGTCGAGGCTGATGAATGTCGCAGAGATGATCTTTCTCATTCCAATGCTCCCGTTCTTCGGTCCACGCCGTCGTGGCGGACTTCAGCCCAAGGACGGGCGACGAGCCACCGGTCCGACAGGACAGGACGAAATTTTGGAAAATCACCGTTGCTTGCGAGGCTCGGTGTGGAGATTTTCCGACGAGAACCAGACATCGCCTGATATGGCGGTGGCGGTGTCGTCCGGCGCCC
>NZ_RZQP01000253.1:0-7956 GCF_003998165.1 Mesorhizobium sp. M7A.F.Ca.US.007.01.2.1
CTTCTCAACAATAGGCACGGTCAGCTTCGGACTGATAACCCGGGTGAACGCGGAATACCATCCGGCCGCCCGGACTGCTGGGGCAAGGAGGTTCTGGCACAATCCTCAGCTTTTGAGGCTCATATCCGCTTACGCCATCGGCTACATCCACATGTCCGGAGTGGTGAGCGCCGCCCATATTGAGCCGGGTGTCTTGGACATTTTCCGTTTCGGAACGGATCTGTTCATGGTTCTGGCCGGTTTTCTTACCGCGCATGTGCTTGGGAACAATGGCAGGTCGGCCGGCGCCTATTTGCGAACGAGGCTCATTCGAATCGTGCCCTTGTATTGGGGCGTCACGATTCTCGCATTTCTTGTCGAGAACTACGCGATGAAAAGCCATCAGAGGACCTTGTCCGAGCTTTTCATGTCGCTCGCCTTCGTCCCCTTCGGACCCTACCCCATCTTGTATCCGACGTGGACCTTGCTGGTAATCGTCGAATTCAGCCTGATCATCGCAGCTTTCCAACTCGTCAGCGTGAAATATGGGATCCTCTATTCCGCCGCCTTCGCGGTTCTTCTTGCGGTCGCGGGCGAGACATCAAGCATTGAGAACCCCATTTTCGTATTTTACACCAATCCGATCCTGATCGATTTCGCTTTCGGCATCGTCATCTTCAAGCTTTCCAACTCCGGGCTGTTCCCTTTCAAACTGCCGTGGAGCGGGGCCGTTACCCTCGCGGCGGCGGCAGTCGCCTTCGGAGCCTTAGCAGCAGTCTTGCGTCCTTTCTGTTGGCCGGCGCTGCCCCGTCTCCTCGCGCTCGGCATGCCGATGTCGGTCCTGTTGCTGGGGGTTGTCGCTCTGGAGCAGCTCGGTGTCTTCAGCGACTCCAAGCTCTTGAACTTTCTCGCCAAATGCACTTATGCGATCTACTTGACCCACTGGTTCGTGGCTATCGTATCCGAGAAGCTCGTTGCCGAAAGCGGAGATTCGGCGCGGCTCGCCTCGGTGCTGTTGTTCGTGACGCCCATGGCCGTCACCTGCGTTTCGGTGCTGGTTTATCTTTTTGCTGAAGTGCCGCTGACCCGATATCTCTCCGGCCGCTTCACAGACAGCTGAATGAGACGGAGAGGCTGGCGATGAGGTTGCACCTCCCCCTACGCCTTTGGTCGATTGTCATCCCCTAGCCTTTTAGACGGCATGACCTTCCAGCCGATTTGTTGGAGGATGGGCCCGGAAACCACGTCTTTGTCCTCGATCGTGGCGTGGTGCCTGTGCTGGCCCACATCAGGTCGCTCCGATAACCAAGGCGACCAATCAGGTAAGGGGAGCCTGTGCTGATGCCCAGCATCAATGTAGTCATACCCTGCTACAACGCTGATCGGTTCCTCGCGCAATGTATACGCAGTGTGCTTTCGCAAGGCATCGACGATCTCCGAATTGTTGTTATCGATAACGCGTCAACAGACGACAGCGTGGAAGTGGCACGCCGACTTGCCGCCCAAGACAGCCGGGTTGAAGTCGTGTGCCACGCCAGGAATGTAGGGCCAATTGCGTCCTTCAACGAAGGCGTCGAGCTTGCGCGAGGAGACTACTTCATCCTTTTGTGCGCCGACGATCTCCTGACAGACGGCTCGCTCCAACGCGCCGTTGATGTCCTCGAAAGCAATCCTGGGGCTGCTTTCGCCATAGGGTCTGATCTCAGCATGATCGAGGGGAAGGATTTTGCCGAACCAAGTCAACCAGATGGATGGCGCGTAACGGCGGGTGCCCGGTTCATTGAAGACTGTTGTCGTCATCTGGGCCATCTGGGAGTGTCCCTGGCCTTGGGAGCGGTGCTGGTCAGGATGACTGCGCAAAAGGCGGTGGGTCACTACCGTGCGTCACTCGCGCACGCGCCCGATTTGGAGATGGTGCTTCGCCTCGCGCGGTTGGGTTCAATCGTGGAATTCGAGGGCGCGCTCGGTATCCGACGCGTGCATGCAGCACAAATAACGGTGGTCCACTTTTCGGACAAATTAACGCAATTGAAAGAACGAGAGGCGGTATTCGCCAGCTTCTTCTCGTGCGAAGGCGCTGCCATGCCGGCGGCATCGGGGCTTCGTCGCATGGCAATGCGCCGGGTTGCCGATGCCGCTTATTGGTCGGCAGTCTCTCATATTGTCCGAGGAAGGACCGCTTGTGGCGTCGAATTGCTTAGATATAGCTTTTCGCTGTCTCCGATATTGAGGCTGTTTCCGCCGCTGGGCCATCTTTATCGAACGAAGGGCGCCGTCAGACGGGCCTTGGCAGTGGTTTCCGGTCGGTCGGGCTCGTCCACCCGCCAAGTGGAGCATGCGGATACAGCATAGTGCTGATCAAATCCTGTCGAGTGCCACTTTAGAGAGGCGCCCGCCTCCCTACACCATTTGTGATGACAAGCTGCTATCAGCCACCTGGCCTGCCTTGCGGAGCCAAGACAGGAACGGGCCATAGCACACATCGCAGGAAAAGAGGCTGGCGAATACATGCGCGGTACCCTCGGATTTCTGACGCCGAAGTTCCGCATTGCTCAACAGCGCGATGACCGCCTGTGCAAAGTCTGCACCACCATTGGCCACGATCGCTCCCTCATCAAGTTGGTGGGGGTCACCTGCGTCCACACCTATCGAGGTCGTCACGAGGGGGCGGCCGTAAGACATGGCCTCGGCCACCTTTATCTTGACGCCGGCGCTGCCGGAAACGAGCGGGGCCACGACAAGCTGGGCGCGCCTATATTCGGGAGCGAGGTCCGGGAGCGCTCCCACACACTCCAGGCCGGCCGCCGGCGTAACCTCACATGTGAAGGCGGCGGTTCCGACGATGCGAACCCTTGCCGTGGGGCATGAGGTTCGAACAGTTGGCCAGACCTCCTTCAGGAACCACGACAGTGCGGCACGATTTGGCTCTGTGGCATTCCCGACGAAGAGAACGATGGGCTCATTGCTGTCGGGTTGCTTTTCGTGATTGTCGAAGCCCATGCCAAGAGAGATCACGCGTGTCACCCCGAGATGGTTGCGGGCGTAGGAGGCGTCATCCTTGCTGTTGAAACCGACACACTCTGCCGCCTTCAGCGAGTTTGACAATCTCTTTTCCTCGGTCCAATTCTTGTCCGGGCCGGGGGTTGCGCCGGCCTCCCAGCGCGCTGCCCCGTTGCGGTGCTGAAGATGGCCAACAAGTGAGAAAACCCTGTTACCGTTGCGGGAGAGGCCAGGGGCGAAATGCACGGCATCGTGGAACAGTATGACGGCGTCCGGCCGTCCAGCTTCGATACGGTCAAGCACCCACTGAGTCTCTCCCTCGGAAAAGTTCTGGTCCGTCGTTGGGGAAACAGGTGCGGTCTTCCGTCCAAGGAACGATCCGGCCAGATGCCCGGACCGAAGCAACTCCGTGGATAGAAATGTTCTCTGGCCCAATCTGATACTTCGACGAACCTGCCACGAAGAAAACTGCTCTATTTCATATACGCTCCTACAGACTGGACTCCTTCGGCCGCGCGCTATGTTGGATACATACCCGTGTACCTCGTGGCCGGACTTCAGGAGATATCGCCCGAACGCCTGGATATAGGCGCCGTCTCCGCCGAAGAACGCGTCGTACGGATAGCTATGGACGATTGCTATACTGGCCATTTGCCCTCCAAATAGCTTCTCTCTCGGGCCTTCGCCGGTCGAAGTCGCGGGCTGCGTCAAGCGCCGGCCCGCGCCTCGCCTCGAAAGCCCAGCAGCACATCCTGAAACAGCTTGAGCTGCCCCAAGACGAACAGCAAGACGAATGCATAGATACTGATCAGAACCAGCCCGCCAGCCGCGAGCCGCAGAAGCGAAGGAACCTCCGGGCCGAGATAGCGCTGCACTGCCAGCGCACCCACCGAGGCCACGATGCCGGCCATCCATGGCCTCATGATCGTCCGCAACAGATCCCCGACTGAAACCGGCGTTCCGTGCAGGCTCCACACCAGGTGTGGATAGAGCCAGAGCACCAGCGCCGTCGAGTAGCTCAGTGCAACGCCCTCGGGGCCGAAGGAGATTCCTGCGCAGTAGGAAGTGATGACGAGAGGGGCGATGGCGAAAGCCAGATACAGGCTGCGCTTCTGCTTGCCGGTCGAGATGAGCAGCCAATATGTAGGGTTGATGATCCCGAACACCAAGATGGTAGGCGTGAGCAGCCGGAAGATGGTCGCCGCCCCCGTCCATTGCGAGCCCAGCACCACGGTGATGATCTCATGTGCGAACAGGAACGAGAACATTGTGATGGGAACCGTCACCGCGATGACGATCGAATATCCCTTGAGGTAGAAGTTCCGCAACCGCGCGGGATCATGCTGCATTCGTGACAACGCCGAGAACAGTACCGCACCGACGGCGCTGTTGATGGTCGCCGTAGGGATGCCAATCAGCTGGAAGGCCCGGGTATACAATCCGAGCGACGCAGCGCCCCAGAGCCGCCCGAGAAGGACTTTCTCCACATTGTAGCCAATATAGACAACGAGGTTGTTCAGCGTGACGATTCCACCGAAATGCAAGAGCGAGCGAATATTGGCGCCGCGTCGAGGCCATCCAGGAATCCACCCGGTGGCGATCCAGCAGCCCAGGCTGTTGATTGCCGGCGAGATAAGTGTCGGGGCGATCAGTGCCCAGTAGCCGTAGCCACGCAACGCGAGCAGCACACCGGACAGGATGCCCACGCACAGGGCACCCGTTTCGATCGCGCTGAGTGTGACATAACGCAAGTCGCGCTCGATCAGAGCGGCATGTTGCACGCCGGCCGCGTTAAGCAGGAAAGCTGGAGCGACCGCGATGGCGATCCTGAGTAGACGCGGCTCATGGTAGAAGGCTGATATCGTGTAGGCACTCGCGGCGCAGAGCAGCGCGAGAAAGACCCCTACCAGTATGTTGATCCAGAACAGTGCCGAAACCTGGTCAAACGAAATCTCATGCTTTTGGATGGTAGCGGAGGAAAGCCCGGCGGTGGTGAAGACGTCGAAAATGCCTGTGAGTGCCACCACCATCGCGACCAGGCCGAAATCGTCAGGGCTGAGCAGGCGTGCCAGGATGGCAATATAGCCCACCCTGAGAATCAGGTTCACCCCCTGGCTCACCATCCTGGCGACGCCACTTTGAATGGCTTCCCTTTTAAGGTTGCGGGGTTCGCCTTTGGCACTGAGGGCCTTGTGGGTCATGTATCACTGGCTGCATACGCGCTTGTTTCCGTTTGAGCTGCCGTAGCATGCCCCATGTGAGCGATTGCCTCGCCAGGCACCCGTTCCAGCCAAATTTCTCGCCACCAGGGATAGACGGCTCTTGGGCACTGCATCCGGCAATCGCTATATCTCGAATTGCACCAGACTTTTTCCAGGATGACCGCCGGTCCCCTGAGCCGGTTGAGAAGTCCGGTCTTTTCATTGACAAACGCTGTTACTCGCGACCGGACCCTGAAAGTATGGTCGCAATAGGGGACCATCTCGGCGTCGAAATACAGGCCACGGTTCTTATTATCCGTGTCTAGGGTCTTGAGGATTTCTTCATAGGACTTAACCCTGATCAGCTCCCCCGGTTGGAGATCAAGCTTGATGGTTGGAACCGGCTGGCCGGCAGGTATCGATCCCCGATATCGTGGGAATGAAACGCCACCGTAAATGTGCTGCACCTTGTCATACAGCCAGCTGACAATCACGGAGAGCCTCCCGAGATGCAGACGGCCCATGTAGTGATAGATACTGAATACTGCTGCATAGATGAATCCGACCAGGAGACGCTTTTTGCTGGCATTTCCCGATGCATAGTCTTCCACATACTGCCGGGCATCCCACCAAGAAAGTGGGGTGGTCGCATCCAGAAGTTCTGTGGCTTGGCATGAGTATCTCGGACCACCTGAAAGTGGCTGGCTCTTGGCGCGCGTACCAGCCAGCACGTCGCTTTCCGTGCAACCTTTTCCATTCGCCGCGTTGGTTCGCGGCGCGATTGCCTCGTCCGAGGACGCCACAGGCCTGAGCCATGCCTCTTTCCAGAAGACCAGGCACGCTGCCTGACAACCTCCAAACGCGTTGCCGTCGCACCTCAGATTTTCAAGATGGATGCCTCCGGATAACTTGCGTCCGCCAGCAAAATTGATCGTGTCACATGTCTTGTGCGCGCGCTTGTAAACACGAAAGCGGTGACCACAATATTGAAACATCTGTGGCATGAAAGGAAGCTCCTCAAGTCGACCATTTCTGTCGAGCGTAAGAAGGATTTCTTCCTTGGACCGAATCTCTACCCAGTCGCCGACCCTCAGTGACATGCAGCACTCCCGTCCACAGCGCGCTCCGCAACCAATGTCATTTGCCTAGTGCCGTACCATAGCATCCCTGGAATCCGACAGCCGTCCCCGAATTAGCGGTAGCTACCTTCCACTTTTGACGGAGTGGAGCCATGGCTGTCACATCACTACGATCCTTCTCTCGGACCCGAACGGTCTCCGAGGCATTTGGGCGGGCTGGTAAGGGTTAGGTGCGGTCGGGTGGAGGCCAGTCCAAATAGGCTGTGCCATGACCACCGTCTAAAGGGGTAACGAGAGCCCGCGCTCAACCGTATGGGCAAATTGCGCGAAATGTGTGCAGTCCCCACTATCCCGGATCTCGAAATCGGGCAGGGAGGCTTGTTGCCGTGTCGTTTCGTCTCGCAATCGTTGCAGCCTGCCTGCTGGCAACAGCCGCGCCTGCATCAGCCGATTTCCTCTGGGGCATCAATGGCCATCCAATAGTCTCCTATCCGGGCATTCCGGTGGAAAGGCAACTCGACTTCATCAAGGATCTCGGCCTGAAATCGTACCGCGTCAACGTTTCAGGCGTGGACAACGCGGATATGCTCTCCAACCTCGTCGACGCCGGGAAGGCGAGAGGGATCGAGATCCTGCCCGTCATCACGCCTGCGGTCGCCGATCTGGACAAGGATAGTCCGGAAGAGCTCTACGCGAGCACCCGGAAACTGGCGGTCACCCTTGCTACCAGGTTCAAGAACGACATCCGTGTTTGGGAACTCGGCAACGAGATGGAAAACTATGCCATCATCAAGCCCTGTGAGAAACGCGACGATGGTTCGCAATATCCATGTGCATGGGGACCTGCGGGCGGAACAGGACCGCTCGATTACTACGGCCCGCGATGGGTAAAGGTGAGCGCTGTCTTGAAGGGCCTGTCCGACGGCATGACAGAGGTCGATCCGAGCATAAGGAAGGCGATGGGCACCGCCGGTTGGGGCCACACCGGAGCGTTCGTGCGGATGAAGCAGGACGGGATCGCCTGGGATATTTCTGTGTGGCACATGTACGGCGATGACCCGGAATGGGCGTTCCGTGAAATCTCGAGATACGGCAAGCCGATCTGGGTCACCGAATTCAACAATCCTTATGGAAGTCAGCGCAGCGAGCGCCAGCAGGCTGACGGCATCAAGCAGACGATGACGCGGCTCAGCGAACTCAAGGACAAATATAAGGTGGAGGCCGCGCACATCTACGAACTGCTCGATGAGGCCTACTGGGCCCCCGGCTTCGAAGCCAATATGGGATTGGTGAGGCTCGTGGCTCTCTCAGATGGCAAATGGCGGACCGGCGAGCCTAAGCCTGCCTACAAAACGGTACGGGACTTCACCCGCGGCCCCCTGCCGATACCCAAGCCCCATCGGGACTGCGACCCCGAGGCCGCGGCTGCGGACCAGTCCCTACCGGCGCGGCAGGCAAGTTTCGTCTACTGCCTCATTCTTGGCCGCAAGGGCGACACGGCCAGCGTCAATCAGTGGTCGGCGGCACTTGAAGACGGAGCGACCAAACTCCCCGACATGATCATGGAAATGATGCGCTCGCACGAATTCGAAACCAGATATGCCACGATCGGCCTGACAGACCGCGCCTATGTCGGGTTTCTATATCTGTTGCTTCTGAACCGGTCCGCGGACGGCAACGGGCTTGAAACCTATACC
>NZ_RZQP01000254.1:0-7908 GCF_003998165.1 Mesorhizobium sp. M7A.F.Ca.US.007.01.2.1
GCTGTCCATCGATGACGAAATCATTATCGAGCCGAAAAAGCCGGTGGTCATGTTCGGCAGCGTCGCTGTCGCCTTGCCCCCGGGCGCGTTCCTGCAGGCAACCGAGGCCGCCGAACAGGCGATGGCCGACATCGTCGGCGGACATCTGAAGCGTGCCAAGAAGGTGGCGGATCTTTTCGCCGGTTGCGGTAGCTTTGCTCTGCGCCTGGCCGCGAAGTCGGAAGTCCATGCGGTGGAAGGCGATGCGGCAGCGCTTTCAGCGCTCGACCGTGGATCGCGCTTCGCCACCGGCTTGAAGCGGGTGACGGGCGAACGCCGCGACCTGTTCCGCCGGCCGCTGACGTTCAAGGAGTTGAACGCGTTCGACGGTGTGGTGTTCGACCCGCCGCGCGCCGGCGCCGAGGACCAGTCGAAGCAGATCGCCCGCTCGGATGTTCCCTACGTTGCTGCGGTATCCTGCAATCCGGTGACGCTGGCTCGCGACCTGCGCATCCTCATCGACGGCGGCTACGCCTTGAAGAGCGTGACGCCGATCGACCAGTTCCTGTGGTCGCCGCATGTCGAAGCGGTGGCACTGCTGGAGAAGCCGAAGAAGCGGCGATAGCCTGGAGGCTTCGGCCCTACGAACTTGGCGACAGTCGTTTCGACGTGCCGCCGCGTTGGTTGATCGACACCCAGGTGTTTGGGTTCTGCTGCGACTGGCGTTTCACGAAGTAATAGCCCGTCGCGTTCCAGGGCCTGATCTCATTGACCAGATTGTCCAGGACAAGATCGCCCTTGTCGGTTTTCACCGTCAGAATGGTGTGGCCTTCATTGTCCAGGTCGCGCACCACGGTCATCAGCAACGCCTGCCGGGGGAATCCCGCTGCCAGAAGAAGCTTGCGCTTGTAGAGCGCGTAGATCTTGCAGTCGCCCTTGCCGTCCACCGGATAGTCCCAGTGATCCGCCATCGTACCCCAGTGATCGAAATTGCTGACGGGTTTGATGGCGCTGTTCGCCTTCTGATTTATCCGTTTGAGGATGCGTAGGTTCTGCGCGGTCAGCTTGATATTCGCCGCCGGCAGAGCGGGCACCTTGCACTCCTTTGGCCGGCGATGGCAGAAATCGACCCAACCGTAGGGGACGCTGGTGCTTCCACCAACTGCGGCAGATTGCGTCGATCGCGACTTGAACAATGTCGACTGTGCCGCCGCCGGACTGGCTTGCAACGATGTCGCGCCAATCAACGAAACGAAGCCAAGCAGGAAAGAGGAGGTCAGGACGCCGGGGAAATGCCGCATTGCCAACACCACCGCAACCAGAGGGCCGGCACTGCGTTCGTGCGGAAACGGCAGCCCAGGCAGTTAACAATTTCCTAATGCCGATTGTGTTTACTTCAAGGTGCAGCCGGGGAATTCAAACTGGAAAACGCAAGCATCAGCGGGCGCATTCGGTCTGACTCGACCATCAGGGCGCCAGCGACGGACCTTTGTCATGCTTCCTGCAAGCTGTCATATCCCGCCGTCTTTGCAGCCTTGAGGAAATTACGATCAAAGGTTGCAAAGCCAGCGCCATGAGCTGATTTCCCCAGATGCAGAGCATCTGCGAAATCCATTCCCTTCTTCGCGAGGTCGAGTGCGGACGACACCACCGCGCTGTCGCGACCTCTACTGTTGGGAGCCCGCCAAATGTCCGCAGCGCGATGTCAGGCGCCGCATAACCGTAAGCGCCGGCGCAACTCTCATGATGGCGCTCTCGGGTGCGCTCGTCGCCTGGATTTTGCGAAAGATCGCTCGAACCGGGCTATTGCCGTCCTATGCACTTGACATCGCGGCCATGACGTTTGTCGCAGCTGCGCTGTATGTCTCCGGCCACGACGGGACCGTCGACTACCCGAGTGCTTGGGTCAAATATGCGATCGGTGGCGTCATCGCCTTCCTGATTCTCTACACGACTTCGCGCCGGTCTATCGGCAAGGCATAACGGCCCGGCCATCGGGGCCGTTCGCTCAGACCCGCGTGCCGCCCACCGTCATCTGGTTCATGCGCAGATGCGGCTGGCCGACGCCGACCGGCACGCCCTGTCCGGCCTTGCCGCACATGCCGATGCCGGTGTCGAGCTTCATGTCGTTGCCGATCATCGAGACGCGATGCATGGCGTCCGGACCGTTGCCTATCAGCATCGCGCCCTTGATCGGCTGCGTCACCTTGCCGTTCTCGATCAGGTAGGCCTCGGTGCAGCCGAACACGAATTTGCCCGAGGTGATGTCGACCTGGCCGCCACCGAAGGAGACGGCATAGATGCCGTTCTTGACCGAGGCGATGATTTCGTCCGGCTCCATGTCGCCCGCCGTCATATAGGTGTTGGTCATGCGCGGCATCGGCTGGTGTGCGTAGCCTTCGCGGCGGCCGTTGCCGGTTGCCTTCATGCCCATCAGCCGGGCGTTCTGGCGATCCTGCATGTAGCCGACCAGCTTGCCGTCCTCGATCAGCACATTGCGGGCCGAAGGCGTGCCTTCGTCGTCGACTGTCAGCGAGCCGCGCCGCTCGGGCATCGTGCCGTCGTCGACGACGGTCACCCCCTTGGCGGCGACCTGCTGGCCGAGCAGTCCGGCGAAGGCCGAGGTCTTCTTGCGGTTGAAATCGCCTTCCAGCCCATGGCCGACGGCCTCGTGCAGCATGACGCCCGGCCAGCCGCTGGACAAGACGATGTCGAAAGTGCCGGCCGGCGCCGGTATGGCCTCGAGATTGACCAGGGCTTGCCTGAGCGCCTCCTTGGCGGCGTGCTTCCAGCTGTCCTCGACCAGGAATTCGCCAAACGCCTTGCGGCCGCCCATGCCGTAGGAGCCGCTCTCCTGGCGGTCGCCATTGCCGACAACGACGGAGACGTTGACGCGGACCAGCGGGCGGATGTCGCGCACCACCTGGCCGTCGGCGCGCACGATCTCGACATGCTGCCAGGATGCGGCGAGCGATGCCGAAACCTGCCGCACGCGCGGATCCTCGGCGCGCAGCCAGGCGTCGATTTCCTGCAAGAGCTTTGCCTTGGCCTCGAAGGAGGGCGAGGGGATCGGGTTCTCTTCGCCATAGAGATGGCGGTTGGTGCGGGCGGGTGCGGCGGCAAGCGTGCCGGAATAGCCGCCCTTGACGGTCGAAACGGCATCGGCCGCGCGCAGCAGCGAAGCTTCGGAGAGATCGCTGGAATGGGCATAGCCGCTGGCTTCGCCGGCAACCGCGCGCAGGCCAAACCCTTGGTCGGTGTTGAAGTTGGCGGTCTTCAGCCGGCCATTGTCGAACATCAGCGCTTCGCTCTCGCTGTATTCGAGGAACAGCTCGCCGTCATCGGCGCCGTTGATGGTTTCGGCGACGATCTGCTTGATGCGATCGTCTGAAATGTCGAATTGGCCGATCAGGCTGTTCATGGCGCGTCCGTTCACAGGAGGAATGGGTCTTTGCCACGATGTAGGCGCGAAGGTGCGCCGAGACAATCGCTCAGCCGCATTGTGAAGACAAAAGCGGTTTGCCAGCAGACCGTCGACGTCACTTCTGGTTGATGAAGCCGGTGATGTCGCCGGGCTTTCAGGGGAGGGCGGCGAAGCCGTCGGCAAAACCCTTGAGGTCGACCGGGATGCCGATGCCTTCTTCCGGGGTCTGGAAGACAATGAAGGTGGCCGACGTGCCGGTCTTCAGCGTGTCGAGAAGCGGCTTTTCGAGGATAACCTCGGCATAGCAGCCGTCCTGGAAACAGCGCACGAAATAGGCGCGACCGATGTCCTTGCCGTCGACATTGAGGCCAAGCCCGTTGGGCAAAAGCACGCCGAGCGGCGCCAGCACGCGCAGGATCTCCGCCTTGTTGTCGGCGGTGCGCAGCACGACGACCGACAGTCCCATCTCCGGACGGTCCTCGGCGACGACGTTCTGCATCATCACGCATTGTTCCGAGGTGGCACCGGCCGGCGTGTCGCAGATGATCGACCATGCGCCATGCGTCGAGCGAACGGTACCGCTCGGTTGCGCGGCGTTCGCCGTGCCGGACACGATCGCGGACAAGCCGATGCCAGACAGGGCGGCGAAAAAGATGACCTTCGCCCAGTTTCTCGAAAACCGAGAGTTTCTCGAAAGCCAGTAATTCATGACGGCTCCATTGCGAATCACGGCACTTTAAGCCGCGCCAAAGCCAAGTAAAGGACGAGACCGCACCAGGTCTGCCCCGAAAAAGCCAATACGGCGCTTTTCCCTGCCAATTTCGCCCGAATTGCGACGTTCGGCACGTGCGCGCCGCGGGAATGCCGCTGTGGGTTCAATGTAGGCGATTCGGGGCTGCCGCGGCTGCCTCCAAAGGCACATCCGGGCTTGCGCGCAAAAATGCCGCACGGTTTCGTCCGCTCCTTTCTTGCGGAGGGAAAAAGAGTATGGTTTGAACCAGCTTGAAACTGTCGGGATTCCCGTCCCGGCATTGTTCGTTATTCTCGTGGGTACCACAGCGAGGAACTGGGAGACGATGAGGGCGATGAGAAATTTCCTGGCAAACGCCAAGGTTCCAGCAAGTGCCAAGTTTCTAAGTGCTTGTGCCGCTATCACGTTTTTCGCCGGCGCATCCGCCCATGCCGACCAGCCCAAGAACTGGGAGACAACCTTCCAGGCGCCGGCGACCGACATGATGCGGCAGATCGAGTGGTTCGGGAACTACACAATGTGGTTCATCGTCCCGATCACCATCCTGGTGCTGATTCTTCTCGCCTATTGCATCATCAGATTCCGCGCGAGCGCCAACCCGGTTCCGTCCAAGACCAGCCACAACACGTGGATCGAGTTGATCTGGACGATCGGACCTGTCGTCATCCTGCTCCTCATCGCTATCCCCTCGTTCCAGCTGCTGACCGCGCAATACACGCCGCCGGAAGAAGCAAAGCTGACCGTCAAGGCGACCGGCAACCAGTGGAACTGGGACTACGAGTACCAGACCGACAACACGCTCTCTTTCAACTCCGCGATCCTCCAGGACGCCGAACGCGCCGCTGCCGGCAAGGAGGACCGCAAGGTCTACCCGCGCCTGCTGGCCGTCGACAACGAGCTGGTCGTGCCGGTCAACACCATGACCCGCGTGCTCGTCACCGCGACCGACGTGATCCACTCCTTCGCCATGCCGTCGTTCGGCATCAAGATCGACGCCGTTCCGGGTCGCACCAATGAGACCTGGTTCAAGGCGGAGAAGGAAGGTATTTTTTACGGCCAGTGCTCGCAGCTCTGCGGCAAGGACCATGCCTTCATGCCGATCGCCATCCGCGTCGTCTCCGATGCGCAGTTCAAGACCTGGCTGGCGGCAGCCAAGACCGATCTGCCCGGCGCCAACAAGACGCTGATGGCCGAGGTCGACGGCCAGAACAAGGTAGCGGCCGCCGGCAACTGATGCCGCGGGTTAGCAAGATTTAGGGAACGGAGCGGAACATGGCAGACGCTGCAGCTCACGACGGGCACGACCACAAGCCTTATCACGGTTGGGTGCGCTGGGTTTATTCGACCAACCACAAGGACATCGGCACGCTCTACCTGATCTTCGCGATCATGGCCGGCATCATCGGCGGCGCCTTGTCGGTCGCCATCCGCATGGAGCTGCAGGAGCCTGGCATCCAGATCTTCAGCGGTCTGGCGCAGATGGTCTACGGCATGAACGGTGACGCCGCGATCGACGGCGGCAAGAGCATGTACAATGCCTTCGCCACCGCGCACGCCCTGATCATGATCTTCTTCATGGTCATGCCGGCGCTGATCGGCGGTTTCGCCAACTGGATGGTCCCGATCATGATCGGCGCGCCCGACATGGCGTTCCCGCGCATGAACAACATCTCCTTCTGGCTGCTGCCGCCGGCCTTCATCCTGCTGCTCACCTCGATGTTCATGCCGAGCGCACCGGGTGCCTATGGCGTCGGTGGCGGCTGGACGCTTTATCCGCCGTTGTCGACTTCGGGCCAGCCCGGGCCGGCCATGGATCTGGCGATCCTGTCGATCCACATTGCCGGTGCCTCGTCGATCCTCGGCGCCATCAACTTCATCACCACCATCTTCAACATGCGCGCGCCTGGCATGACGCTGCACAAGATGCCGCTGTTTGCCTGGTCGGTGCTGATCACCGCCTTCCTGCTCCTGCTGTCGCTGCCGGTTCTGGCCGGCGGCATCACCATGCTGCTCACCGACCGCAATTTCGGCACCACCTTCTTTGCGCCCGATGGCGGCGGCGACCCGATCCTGTTCCAGCACCTGTTCTGGTTCTTCGGTCACCCTGAAGTGTACATCCTGATCCTGCCGGGCTTCGGCATCATCAGCCACGTCATCTCGACCTTCTCGAGGAAGCCGGTGTTCGGTTACCTCGGCATGGCCTACGCCATGGTGGCGATCGGCGCCGTCGGCTTCATCGTCTGGGCGCACCACATGTACACGACCGGCCTGTCGCTCGACACGCAGCGCTACTTCGTCTTCGCCACCATGGTCATCGCGGTGCCGACAGGCGTGAAGATCTTCTCCTGGATCGCGACGATGTGGGGCGGGTCGATCTCGTTCAAGACGCCGATGCTGTGGGCGCTGGGCTTCATCTTCCTGTTCACCATCGGCGGCGTCACCGGCGTCCAGCTGGCCAATGCCGGCCTCGACCGCTCGCTGCATGACACCTATTTCGTCATCGCCCACTTCCACTACGTGCTGTCGCTGGGCGCGGTGTTCGCCATCTTCGCCGGCTGGTACTACTGGTTCCCGAAGATGACCGGCTACATGTATTCGCCCGTCATCGCCAACACCCACTTCTGGGTCACCTTCGTCGGCGTGAACCTGATCTTCTTCCCGCAGCACTTCCTCGGTCTCGCCGGCATGCCGCGCCGCACCATCGACTACCCCGATGCGTTTGCCGGCTGGAACTATGTGTCGTCCATCGGCTCCTACATCTCGGCCGTCGGCGTCCTGATCTTCCTCTATGGCGTGTTCGAGGCCTTCCAGAAGAAGCGGATCGCCGGCGCCAACCCATGGGGCGAGGGCGCAACGACGCTCGAATGGCAGCTGCCTTCGCCGCCGCCCTTCCACCAGTGGGAACAGCTGCCGAAGATCAAGTAAGGCGGCTGCCCGCTCGAATACGAAACCGCCGGTCCGCCGGCGGTTTTGGCCAACGGATGATGGACTTAAGTACGCATGGCCCTTGTCGACGACCCATTGATTGACGAAGCGGGCTTTCGCATGTCGGAAGCGACGGCGGGCGATTTCTTCGCGCTGCTGAAACCGCGCGTCATGTCGCTGGTGGTGTTCACCGCCTTTGTCGGCCTGGTCGCCGCACCCGTGACCATCAACCCTCTGCTGGCGGTGATCGCCATTCTGGCTATTGCGATAGGTGCTGGCGCCTCCGGCGCGCTCAACATGTGGTACGATGCCGACATCGATGCCGTGATGACCAGGACCGCCAGCCGCCCGGTCCCGGCCGGTCGAATCCAGCCGCACGAAGCGCTGACCTTCGGGTTGGTGCTGTCGGTGCTGTCGGTGATGACGCTCGGCGTGCTGGTCAACTGGCTGGCGGCTACGCTGCTGGCCTTCACCATCTTCTTCTACGCCGTCGTCTACACGATGTGGCTGAAGCGCTGGACGCCGCAGAACATCGTCATCGGCGGGGCCGCCGGTGCCATTCCGCCCGTGATCGGCTGGGCCGCGGTGACCGGGACGGTCAGCCTCGAAAGCGTTGTCTTGTTCCTGATCATCTTCCTGTGGACGCCGCCGCATTTCTGGGCGCTGGCGCTGTTCAAGTCCGAGGACTATGCCAAGGCCGGCATTCCGATGATGCCCAACGTCGCCGGCCACGCTTCGACCCGCCGCCAGATCTTCGCCTATGCGCTGGTGCTGGCCCCGGTCGGCGTGCTGCCGTGGCTGCTCGGCTACACCACGCCCTTCTATGGCG
>NZ_RZQP01000255.1:0-7876 GCF_003998165.1 Mesorhizobium sp. M7A.F.Ca.US.007.01.2.1
CCCCCAGGGCACGGGAAGGGTGGTGCGCGCCCGCCTGTCCGACGCGCTTTATTTCTGGACGACCGACCAGGGCGATTTGCCTGACCTGGCTGAGCTCGAGGCATCGGCGGAAAAATTCGGGCTTGATCTCAAGAAGCCGCTCGACCAGCGCATGGCCCGCCTCGACCATCTCGGCGTGACTTTCCACGCCAAGCTCGGCACGCAGGGCGAACGGGTGGAGCGGATCAAGCGATTGGCGGAAGAACTGGCTCCGATCGTCGGCGCCGATCCCGCACTCGCGCGCCGCGCTGCCGTCTTGGCCAAGGCAGATCTCACCACCGAAGTCGTCGGCGAGTTCCCGGAACTGCAAGGCGCCATGGGCCGCAAATATGCGCTGCTACAGAGCGAACACCCATCCGTGGCCGCAGCCATCGAAGAGCACTACAAGCCGCAGGGCCCGTCCGATTATGTGCCCAGCGATCCGGTGTCGGTCGCAGTCGCGCTCGCCGACAAGCTCGATACGCTGGTCGGCTTTTGGGCGATCGACGAAAAGCCGACTGGCTCGAAAGATCCATATGCGCTGAGAAGGGCGGCGCTGGGAGTGGTTAGGATTCTGGTTGAGAATTCTCTGAACGTTGAGCTTACCGACGTTTTCTACGCACAGCGCGACTTCGAAATATCAAAAGAGGCTGACGCGATACGTGGGCGAATTGTTGCTGGCGTGTTGTCTTCCCGTGAGGCTGCTGCGGAACACTTGGCCGAGACCGAAATCTTGGCGCATTTAGGGAAAGACGAATACCTGCATCTCTACACGCTCTTAGAGGCTGCAGAGAAAGCTAATAGGATTTCCCCTCTCGAAGAAGCAGATGCTCTCAAGATCGCCGACGCATACGTCAGCAGGTACACGGCCGTCGAATACCAGGCCAACATGTCTTTGTTTGACGATCTAAGGTCGTTTTTCCACGACCGCCTGAAAGTCTACCTCCGCGATCGAGGCGCACGCCACGATCTCATCGATGCCGTCATCACGCCGCAGTCCGATGACCTCTTGCAGATCGTGCGCCGCGTCGAGGCGCTCGGCTCCTTCCTCGACACCGAGGACGGCAAGAACCTGCTCGCCGGCACCAAGCGCGCGGCCAACATTCTGGCTGCTGAGGAGAAAAAGAAAACGGCGGTCGCCGAAACCGTTGAGCCGGCGCTGTTTCGCGCGGATACCGAGAAATCGCTGTTTGCGGCGGTGAACCAGGCTGAGAAGCAAGCCGGCGAAGCGATTCAAAACGATGATTTTTCCGGCGCCCTGCTGGCGCTTAGCGTGTTGCGCGAGCCGGTTGATTCATTCTTTGAGCATGTTCTTGTAAACGATGAGGATCAGGCGGTGCGTGCCAACCGCCTGGCGCTGCTCGCCCGCATCCGCACGGCCACCGGTCAGGTCGCGGATTTCTCCAGGATCGCAGGTTAAGGCGAAGAAAATATTCTCTGCTACCGGCCGTTCGAGCCGGCTTACAGTCATATGGCGATGATCTCTCCGTGGCAAAAGGGACATGTTCCCCAACCCCACGGAGGCTTCCATGAATTCCGATCACGAAATCGAAGTGACAGAAGAAACTCCCGCCGAGGCGCTTGAATCCGCTTCCGAAACCATTCTCGATCATGCCGCCGCCGCAGCGATCGAAGCCGCTGACCTGTCTGATGACGACGAAGACGGCGACGATGAAGAAGGCGAAGAGTCCACCGAAGCTGCCACGCTCTCGGATGACGACGAAGATGAAGACGAGGACGAAGACGACGCCGAGGACAGCGTGAAGGCTGAAGGCGACGAGTCCGAAGAAGAAGACGACGACGACAAGGAAGAAGCGGCCTGATCTTTTCAGCCGCCGAGTCTATCGATGGCAAGGCGGCGCCGAGGCGCCGCCTTTTCCTATCAGCCGTCCCCGAAGCCGACTGTCAGCCGCCCCGGCGACGGCCCGTCAGTTCTCGAGAATGCTGACGCGCACGCTGTTTTCGTAGACATCGACCTGGATCAGCGGTTCGCCATTGACGATGGCGCGCTTGGTCGAGGAACTCATCGCGCCGCCGCGTTCCAGCATGCGCTGCAGGTCGGCGCGCTGGTCGTTGGTCCTGAACCAGCCATCAGCCTCGTCGTCGCTGTCACGGCGGTGGAATTTGTGCCAGTTGGCGCGGTCCTGCCGCACCATCTGCGCGGCATTGTCCAGCGCGTAGCCGTCACTCGCCTGATGATCCCGATCGGAAATGCGCGCGACATAGGATCCCAGCATGTCGTCGGCATGAGCCGCGACGACGCCAAGCAGTGACGCCAGCAATAGGCCTGCTCCGGTTACGATTCCAGATTTTCTCATGGACCCCCCTTTACCCCTAGTGATGAAATCCCGTCTGCCAGAAATGCCTGGAACGGGGACTGCCTGGCAATGGTGCGCCGGGCGCCAGATCGCCGTCAAGTCACGCCATCGATGTCGGCTGTCTTTGAGCCGGGGCTACTTGGTGTAGCCGTTGGGAGGCATGCGCTGCCCTGCTGCCGGGGCCGGAGCGCTCGGCGGGGCGGGTTGGTTCTCGGCGTTCCCGGAGGGGGCAGCGGAAGCGGTGGCCGTTGCCGGCGCGGTGCCAGCGGCCGGCGCGGCACCGGTCGCTGGTGCAGCGGTTGGCGCGGGTGCCGGGAAATCGGGACCGGTAACGCCGCCACGGATGACCATCGGGCCTGGCTGGAAGCCGTGTCCGGTCGCGGGCTTGTCCGGGATCGCCGCTACCTTTTCATCGGTGACGTCGGGCGGCGCTTCCCCTACTGCCATCACCGACCGCGCATCGCTGGTGTTGACCGCATCGACGGTTCCAGGCTGGTTGGGAGCGCCGATCCTGACGATCGATGGTGTGGAGGATGGCGTGCCTGGAAAAACCAGGGATGATGCCTGGGCTTCGCCGGCCGCAACAGCAAGAATGATACCCAGCAGGATACGCGCAGACACTGATGTCGCTCCCCTTTGCCCAGAAGCTGTTCGATAGCAGGCCGGAATTGATGCCGGCTTTCGTGGAAACATAGCATTTTAGGGATTGATAAATCGCCAATGCTCCTGCTCGCCAACAAACGGTTACCCAACAGCCGACTTGCCCAATGGCCGCCATCGTACTACGCACCCCGCATCTGTGAGGTGACGAGAGTGGCTGAAATACTTGGCTCGGGCGAGGCGCTGGAGCGGGCGCTGGCGCTGCTCAGGGAGGGCGATGTCGTCGCCATCCCGACGGAAACCGTCTACGGGCTGGCCGGCGACGCGACCAACGGCATCGGCGTCGCGCGCATCTTCGAAGCCAAGGGGCGGCCGCGCTTCAACCCGCTGATCGCCCATGTCGCCGACATGACGATGGCCGAGCGCCTCGCGCTGTTCGATCCGCTGTCGAAGAAACTCGCGCGCGCGTTCTGGCCCGGTCCGCTGACGCTGGTGCTGCCGCAACGGCCCGGCAACGGCATCCATCCGTTGGTCACCGCCGGGCTCGATACAATCGCCTTGCGCATGCCGAGGGGCTTTGGCGGCGATCTGATCGCCAGGCTCGGCCGCCCGCTTGCAGCGCCCAGCGCCAATTCATCCGGCAGGATCAGCGCAACGACCGCGCAAGCGGTGGCAGCCGATCTCGGTGCGCGGATAAAGCTGGTGGTCGATGGCGGCGCAACCCCGGTCGGGCTGGAATCGACGATTCTCAAGGCCGAGGGGGAAAGAATGCGGCTGCTGAGGCCCGGCGGCATCGCCGCCGAGGAGATCGAGGCCGCCATCGGCATGGAATTGTTGCGCGGCGGCACCGCCAGTATCGAGGCGCCGGGTATGCTTGCCTCGCACTATGCGCCAGGTGCTGCGATGCGGCTCAATGCCGGCACGGTCGGCGAGGGCGAGGCTTTGCTCGGCTTCGGCGGCCAGAGGGCACAAGGCTGGCACCGCGCCGAAGCCTTCCTCAATTTGTCCGAAACCGGTGACCTGCGCGAAGCGGCGAGCAATCTGTTCGCCTGTATGCAGGCACTCGACCGCAGCGGCGCGCGCACCATCGCCGTCGAGCCTATTCCCTGCGACGGGCTCGGCGAAGCGATCAACGATCGGCTGTCGCGTGCAGCCGCCCCTCGTGACATCACGCAACCCGCAACATAGTTTCCCCCATGATCGAAATCACAAAGACACTCGATCCCGCCCTCATCGATCGCTTCACGGCGATCGTCGGCGACAAATATGCACTGCGTGATCAGCAGGACATCGCGCCCTACCTCATTGAGCGACGTGGGCTTTGGCACGGCGCGACGTCGCTGGTGCTGCGGCCGGGCAGCGTCGACGAGGTCAGCCGGATCGTGCGGCTGGCGACCGAGACGGGAACGCCGATCGTGCCGCAAAGCGGCAACACCGGGCTGGTCGGCGCGCAGGTGCCGGACAGGTCCGGGCGCGAAATCGTCCTGTCGCTGTCGCGGCTGAACCGCATCCGCGAGATCGATGTCCTGTCCAACACGGTGACGGTCGAGGCCGGTGTCATCCTGCAGACGCTGCAGGAGGCAGCCGACGCCGCCGACCGGCTGTTCCCGCTGTCGCTGGCCGCGCAAGGCTCCTGCCAGATCGGCGGCAATCTTTCCTCCAATGCCGGCGGCACCGGCGTGCTTGCCTACGGCAATGCGCGTGAACTTTGCCTCGGTGTCGAGGTGGTGCTGCCGACCGGCGAGGTGTTCGACGACCTGCGCAAGCTGAAGAAGGACAACACCGGCTACGATCTGAAAAACCTGTTCGTCGGGGCCGAAGGCACGCTCGGCGTCATCACCGCCGCCGTGCTGAAACTGTTCCCGAAACCGAAGGGGCGCGAAGTCGCCTTCGTCGGCCTGTCGTCGCCCGAGGCGGCACTTTCGCTGTTCGGCCTGGCCATGGACCGTGCCGGGGCAGCACTCACCGCTTTCGAACTGATCGGCAGGCGGCCATATGATTTCACCCTGGCGCATGCCCAGGGTATGGTGCGGCCGCTGATCGAGGACTGGCCGTGGTACGTGCTGATGCAGATTTCATCAGGCCGTTCGTCGGAAGATTCGAGAGCGTTGATCGAGGATGTGCTGTCGGCTGGCCTCGAACAGGAATTCGTCGGCGACGCCGTCATTGCCGCGAGTCTCGCGCAGGGCGATGCCTTCTGGAATTTCCGTGAGTTGCTGCCCGAGGCGCAGAAACCGGAGGGCGCCTCGATCAAGCACGACATTTCGGTGCCTATTGCCTCGATCCCGCGTTTCATCGAAGAAGCCGCCGGCGCGGTGGCGTCGGTGAGCGCCGGCGCGCGCGTGGTCTGCTTCGGCCATATGGGCGACGGCAATCTCCACTACAACATTTCCCGGCCCGTCGACGGCGACGATGAGGCGTTCCTCGCTCTCTATCACCCCATGAACAAGGCGGTGCACGATGTGGTGCGCAGCCTGCACGGTTCGATCTCGGCCGAGCATGGCATCGGCCAGTTGAAGCGCGACGAACTGATCGCCACCGCGCCGCCGATAGCGATCGATCTGATGCGAAGGGTGAAGGCCGCTTTCGATCCGGCCGGCATCATGAATCCGGGTAAGGTTATCTGATCCTTTCGACATCTTGTGGTTGGTGGGATTCCGATAACCATCCCTGAGATCAGCAAAATTTAACCGACTTTCTTAAGCGGGGCGGTAAGGAGCCCGCGCTACTGTCTCCATACAAACGAGGCCGGAAAAACCGGCCCGGAGAGAACCGGACACCGGCTCTCAGGAGACAGACAGGAAGGCCACTCTATGAACACCGGACTGAAGCCAGTCTGGGCGGGACGCAACATGCGTCTCGACCCATTCCGCCTGCCGCAAGTGGTGAGCTACGCGACTCGCGACGACTACGGCGATGTAACCTTCACCATCGACCAGCGCGGCGCCGTGATCCGCCGCTTGCTCGAGATGAGCGGCCTGCCCGCGATCATCGTTCTGCCTTCCAATGCGTTCCGCGGCGTTGCCGCCCGCGCCATGGAGGATCCGGACGGCAATGTCACGGTGACCCTGGAACTCCTGCACAACGACCCGATGCTGTCGGTGCCGCTGCTGGTGGCCGACGATCTCGACGATGTCGCAGCCGACTGGCGCGCCTGGGCCGACGCTTACCGCCTGCCGATGCTGCTCATCGAATCGGACGGCGTTGCCCGCACCCTGGAAGAATCGCTCGGCGCCGCCATCAAGACGCTGCCGCCGCAGGATCGGCGCAAGGGGCGGATTTCGAACACGCGCCGCCCGCGTTTCCTCGCTCGCCGCAGAGCTGGCGACCTCGGTCTCAGGCTGGTCATCGACGGCCAGGAGATTATTTCGAGGGATTAGGATGGATCTTCCTTCTCCCCCTGTGGGAGAAGGTGGCCTCACGAAGTGAGGTCGGATGAGGGGTGTTCCAGCTTGGCAACGCCGGCACTCCGTCCAGCACCCCTCAACCGTCTTGGCGCTGCGCGCCAATCCACCTTCTCCCACAAGGGGAGAAGGGAAAAAGCCCGCTAAACCAGCGGCTTCAGAGCCACCCACACAGCGCCGCCGATCAGGCCGAGGAAGATCAGCCAGCCGACCTGGTTGTTCGACCTGAACAGCCGCAGGCATTGGTCCGGATTGTCGATGTCCAACACGGCGATCTGCCGCGCCATATGGGCGCCGGCGGCGATCAGCCCGGCCAGCGCCACCACCGGCGCCTGCGCCGACGCGAAGGCGATGGCGAAGCAGATCAGCGCGCCGCCATAAAGTCCGGCCAGCCAGGCCTTGGTGTTGTCGCCGAACAGGCGTGCCGTCGAGCGCACGCCGACAATGGCGTCATCTTCCTTGTCCTGGTGCGCGTAGATCGTGTCGTAGCCGATCACCCACAGGATCGAGCCGATATAGAGCATGACAGCAGGCCCATCGAGATCGCCGAACTCGACCGCCCATCCCATCAGCGCGCCCCAGGAAAAAGCAAGGCCGAGCACAAGTTGGGGCCAGTTGGTTATCCGCTTCATGAACGGGTAAATGGCTATGACCGCCAGCGAACAGATGCCGAGCAGGACGGCGAAGCTGTTGAACTGGATGAGCACGACGAGGCCGATCAGGGCCTGCAGGACGAGAAACAGCCATGCCCGCCGGCGCGTCGCCTTGCCTGACGGCAGCGGTCGCGAGCGCGTGCGCTCCACCTGGCTGTCGATGTCCTCGTCGACGAGGTCGTTGTAGGTGCAGCCGGCGCCGCGCATGGCGATGGCCCCGACCAGGAAAAGCACGAGATACAAAGGCGCCGGCAGCAGCGAGAGCAGCGGGTCGCCCGGACGCGGATAGGCGCTCGCCGCCAAGGCCGCCGACCACCAGCACGGCCACAGCAGCAGTTGCCAGCCTATCGGCCTGTCCCACCGCGCAAGCTGCGCATAGGGCCATATCGAGCGCGGCAGCACGCGGTAGACCCAATGGCCGTTCGGCGCATCGGCGACACGGCCCTGGGCCGCTTTCGACTGGATGGTTTCCATGCCCATGGAGTGGCAGCAGTGGCGGAAACCGTCAAGCGGCAAGCGGAGACGCGGCGCCCGTCAGCCTTTCACGAGGCAAAGATGTCGCGGGTGGCGAACCAGTCCTTGGCCACCTCGACGAAGGCCAGCGCTGCATTCGACACACGCTGATGCGTGTCATAGGTGAGCAGGATCCGCTGCATGGGCAGCGGATCGGACAGCGGCTTGCAGATGAGCGGCAGCCCGTCATAGCTGCGGTCGCCATGCGGGCGGGTGTAGCTGACCGCAACGCCGAAGCCGTTGGCGACCATGCTCCGTTGCAGTTCGAACGAGCTTGTCGTCATGTCGGCCACAGGCGAAAGGCCGCGGCTGCGGAACAGGTCGAGCATATGCTGCCAGCTGTGCGGCTGGTCGGTGGTGATCAGCGGAT
>NZ_RZQP01000256.1:0-7847 GCF_003998165.1 Mesorhizobium sp. M7A.F.Ca.US.007.01.2.1
CCGTCTATTCGGACGGCCCCGGCATGCCGCCGCTGCCGACCCGGCTGATGGCGGGGCTGGCGATCCTCAAGCACACCTTCAACCTGTCGGATGAGGTGCTGTGCGAGCGCTGGGTGGAGAACCCTTACTTCCAGTATCTCACCGGCGAGACGTTCTTTTGCCATACGCTGCCGTTCGACCTCTCGTCGATGACGCGCTGGCGCAGCCGCATGGGCGAGGAGCGGATCGTGGCGCTGTTGCAGGAGAGCCTCAGCCTTGCGGTCAAGACCGGGGCGATGAAGCCGGCCGACACGCGCCAGGTGATCGTCGACACAACCGTGCAGCCGAAGAACGTCATGTTCCCGACCGACGCCAAGCTCATCAACCGGGCGCGCGAACGGCTGGTGCGGCTGGCCAAGAGGGAAGGAGCTCCATTTGCGCCAGAGCTATCAGCTGGCGCTGATCAGCCACCAGCGCTATGCCCACGCCAAGCAGTTCAAGCGGGCCAACAAGGCGCTGCGCAGGCTCAAGACCTATCTCGGCCGGACCATTCGCGACATTTCTCGCCAGATCGCCGGCGATGCGGGGCTGGACGCGCTCTTCAAATGGCCGTTCTACCAGGCCGCCACCGTTCTCTAGCAACGCCAGCGCCAGCGCGGCCGCAAGATCTACAGCCTGCACGCGCACGAGGTGGAATGCATTGGCAAGGGCAAGGCGCATATGCCCTACGAGTTCGGTGTGAAGGTGTCGGTGGCCACCACGCTGAAGCGCTCCAAGGGCGGCCAGTTCGCCCTGCATGCAAAAGCGCTGCCCGGCAATCCCTATGACGGCCACACGCTGGCAAGCGTCATATCGGCCACATCAAGAACGAACACCGCATGGGCCGCAACTACCTCGCCGGCCAGCAGGGCGACGCCCTCAACGCCGTCCTGGCCGCCGCCGGATACAACTTCTCCCTCCTGCTCAGGTGGCTGAAGTGATTTTTGTGGCCCTTGATCGCCCTGCTTCAACTCCGGCCGAAGTCGGTCGCCGCTTAGCGTCTGGATCACGGTCGACCAGCACGAGTTCCAAAAATCCAACCTGCATCTCAGGCACCGCGTCCTGACCTCGGAAATCGAGGATCCAGTCTCGACAGAGTATTCGACAAGATGCGGACGTGTGTTACAATAACGAGCCGCAACTCATACCAGACATGAGCTCATATTTTGGGATAGTGGCCTCCAAGCGGTCAAGCCACGGACGCGAATGTCATCCGATAAAGGGTCGCGGCGTCATAGATGGGCAGTCCTGTCCTACGACGGATTGCTGACGTCACCATCGGGAACAATGTACATTCAAATAGGAGGGCGGCAATCCCCGGATGTGCGGCGCCAAGTCGCGCGACACAGGCTGCAACCTCCGACTCCATTTCAACAACACCAGCCGGCCACGCGTCACCTTCAATGCCGCCGATGACTACTCTTGCCTCTGCGGATGAATCTATGCCCAGCAGCTCTTTGCCGCAGTGTCTTGAGTCTGCGGCCACAACGGCGAGCTTTGCGTCAGCTGGAAGCTGCCGGAGTAGCGTGGGCGCCAGTAGCAGGCTCGACATGGCCACCGGGACTTCGACAGACGCGGCCACTGCAGCCTGGTACCGGATACTGAACCCGCAGTCCCCGGTTATCGCGACTGCTCCGCGCTCGACCAACCGCCTGGCAGCTGCAATGTAGGCCGGCTCGAGAGAAGCATCACCGGGAATGACCCTCTCCTCCAAAGCCCCGGCCGCGGTCTCTATTATAATTGGGAAGTCGAAAGTTGCCGGGTTGAAGACCGACTCCGGTTGCGGTGGCGGAAATTCACGAGGCGGAAGTCCGATCTCCAGCCCAATAATTCCGAGGGCCCTTTGTTGAGTTGTCACGGAAGCATCCTTCTTCTGGAAGCAGCTAAGATGGTGATTTCGGCAGCAAATGCCCATCACCTGCGCGATACAGGTTCTCTCTGAATGCACGAATTTAACAGCGTCGAAACGGCTGTTTCAGAGAAACATGCCTTTCCAGGCGCAGTAAGTCGGCATTGTTTTGGTGCATTCGCATGAAAGCCGTAAAAACTGGGAAACCGCAGAACGCTTGTGCGACCCTCCCCGGGCCTGTAGGATACCGGGTTTGCGTCCGCCGTCAGACAATCGTGTTAGGGCACTTTCCAGAGCCCAGATGCCCTGAATGGCAGATTGAACGCACATCAGATCTTCAAGCTCGCAACTGCCGAACGGGCAGCGCTATTTACCTAACTCGACCAATCTGGGGCTTGGACCGGACGATCCTAGTTATGCAGTCCTGAATGAACTGGGGCAGTAACCTCGACATCAACCCGGCCCTGAAAAACCGCGCGTAGGTTCGTCGCAGGGCAGCCTGCTCCGAACGGACCAGTTCCTGCCCGGAAGCCACCCACGGGATAACTCAACTAGCGGCACAACCCGCAACTCACCTCGTCTCCAGCACCGCATTGAGAAACTGCTGCGTTCGCTCGTTTTGCGGATTGCCTAAAAGCTGGCTGGGCGGGCCTTGCTCGACAATCTTACCGCCAGAAAAGAAGCACACGCGATCGGAGAACTCCTTGGCAAAGCCCATCTGGTGCGTGACCATCAGCATTGTGAGGTCATGTTCGGCGCTGAGCTTGCGGATGACGTTGAGCACCTCTCCAACCAGTTCCGGGTCAAGCGCTGATGTCACCTCGTCAAACAGCATCACCTTGGGCCGCATGGCCAACGCCCGAGCGATCGCCACGCGTTGCTTCTGGCCCCCGGAAAGCTGGATCGGGAAATGGTTCTTCTTGTCGCCGAGGCCCACCAAGTCGAGCAGCTCTGCCGCTCGGGCCTCCGCCTCCTTCTTCGAGAGCCCAAGGACGGAGATCGGCGCCTCCATGCAGTTCTGCAGAGCAGTCATATGCGGGAACAGGTTAAAGTGCTGGAACACCATACCGATCTTGGCACGCACGCGACGGAGATGACGCTCGCTCGCCGGCACTATTTGGCCGTTCTTCTGCGTATGCGTCAACGGTTCACCGTCGACCCATATCACCCCCCCGTTGATGTGCTCAAGCGTCATCAGCATGCGCAGAACGGTGGTCTTGCCCGAGCCGGACGGACCAATGATGGACACCTTCTCGTTGCGTGCGATCTCGAGATTGAGTTCGTCCAGCACCGTCAACGCGCCGTAGCGCTTTGTGACGTTCTCGAAGCGAACTATGGGTTCGTTCATGACTTTTTCGCTGCGCCTGATATCGAGGTCAAGCTCGTCCCGCCTGGCTGATGCCCTAGGGCGCTTCGTGAGATCGTCCTCGAAGCGAAGCACAAATTCGCTCATAGTATAAGGCCTCCCTATTGCAGATGGTAGCGGCGGTTGAGCCAGACGCGGACCGACTGCACGATAGCGGAAGCAACCAAGCTGAACACGTAGTAGAAGAAGCCGCACATAGTGATCGCTTCTATGTATCGATAGTTATTGCCCCCGAAATTTTTCGCCTGCTGCAGCATCTCGAAGATCGAGATTGCCGCCAGGACCGGCGTGTCCTTGAACATGCCGATGAAGTAATTGCCCAGAGCTGGCACCATGGGCGGGATCGCCTGCGGCAGAATGATTGTTCGCCAGGTCCGCGTTCGCGAAAGGTTTAGTGCCGTACAGGCCTCCCACTGGCCGCCATCCACATTCTCGATGCCGCCGCGGAAGACTTCGGAACAATAGGCTGCATAGTGGATCCCCAGCACGCCAACTCCCGCCGTCCAGGCAGGAATGAAGATTCCGATCTGCGGACCAACGAAATAGACAAAGAACAACTGCAGCAGCAAGGGCGTTGAACGGATAAACTCCACGATCTCCGCCATGGTGGTCGAGACGTAGCGGTTTGGCGACTGGCGAATCATCGCGAAGACAAGACCCAATATCAGCGCGATCGCAAACCCGAGCAGCGTAGCCTCAATGGTGACGATCGCTCCCTGATAGAGATATGGGAAAGCCTCCCATACGTAAGACCAATCCCAGATCTTCAAGCCACCTGCTCCCGAACGAAACCGCGCGAGACGCGGCGTTCCAGCCAGCGCACGAAAGGAGTGATGAGGGCGCGCGCGATGATGTAATAACCGAATAGTGCAACCGCAAAGAACAGCATATAATCGCCAGTTGCGTCGGCCGCCTGCTTGGCGGCGCTAGTAAATTCGGGAATGGTGATGAAGAAGACGAGCGAGCTACCCTTAAGCACATCGATGAGCATGTTACCCCAGGTCGGCAGCATGGCGCGCATTGCCTGTGGGAGGATAATACGCCGCATCATGGTGAGCCGCGAAAAATTGAGCGCTGTAGATGCCTCATACTGGCCCCTATCAACGGCCTGAATGGCGGCGCGGACATACTCGGCTGCGTAGCCAGAGGCATTCATTCCGATCCCCAAAATTCCGACAGTCCACGGCGACAGGAAAATACCGAAAATCGGCAATACAAAGAACCACCAGTAGAGCTGAACCAGCATGGACGTCCCGCGGAAGAATTCGATGTAGGCGATACTGAACCAGCGCAACTGCCGACGGGGAGAGACTCGGGTCAGGCCCACGAAAAGCCCAAGGACGATCGCTACGACGCAGGCGCCAAGAGTGACGATGACCGTAGTCATGACGCCCTTGGTGAGCACGGCAAAGATAAAGCTGAGATCGACCTTACTCATATGCCCTCCCCACTGACCGCCTACCGGCCAAGGGCCGGGGAGCGGTCAGACGCATAGCTTCAGCCCTTGCAAAGATCAGCGGTCTTGCTGCCATCCGGGAGATCGCGTTTGGTGTAACCATATTTGCCGACCGCGGCCATCATTTCGTCAGAGCCAATATAGTCTTTCAACACAGCATTGAACGCGTCTACCGCAGCCTGTTCGCTGAGCGGGAAGGCTATGGCGGGATGTTCATTCGGTCCCGGCGGGGTATACGGGTCAGCCACCTCAATGCTGGGATCCTGCTCGGCAAGAGTCGTCGCGTTCAGACTATAGAGCGAGCCGGCAGCGGCGCGGCCGGCCTTTACAGCCTGTACGACCTCGGGCGGTCCGGCGACCTGCATAACCTTGTCGTCAGGGAAACCTAATTTCTTCGCCTGCTCGACTGCGGTGGTACCCGTCATGATGGCCAGGGTAAGCCCCTTCTTCTGAGCGTCATGGAGGGAATGCAGCGCTTCCGGATTGCCCTTCGGCACGATCATCGAATCATTGCTCGATGCGATCGGTTCGCTGAACAGGACGTTGCGGCACCGCTCCGGCTTAATCCACATGCCGCCCGTGATGATGTCAAAGCGACCAGCCTGGAGGCCCGGGACAAGGGAACCCCAATCGGTTACGACCGGCTCGATTTTGGTCGTTCCCATCTTTCTCAGAACGTCCAGTGTCATCACATTGACCAGGCCAAGCGGCTCGTTGTTCGCACCAGGATAGGCACTGGGAGGCTCATTGGTGAAGCCAAGACGGATCGTTTCTCCGTTCTTAATCTTATCGAGCAGCGACTCCGCCGAGGCCGAACCGGCAAAGGACGAGATTGTCATCGCCGCCAGGCCGAGCGCGGCAATCCTCTTCAAGATTGCAGCCTTAAAGCATTCGTCGAGTTTCCACTTGACCACTGGTTAGTCCTCCGTTTTCGCATCGCCGATGGTCTCCCGATATGCCTCGGGAAAAGACCATTGCATCATTTGTTGAGCTTGTAGTCCGGCGGTTCCCATCATCGTGTGAGCTGCAGGGTCCCCACTTAGGTATAGATTCCTCCAGTCGATCCTTTGCTACGCCACTTGTGCATGCTTCGTGAGCGTAGCAGCGCAGCTGTGGTGCTTTGTGCGAGAAATGCAAGTTATTCGCAGAAATTCGGTGATTTTTGGGTGCATACGCACATTTCCGTCATCCCCGTGGTTCGTTGGAAGTGAACAATCGCGAGCTGTGGTATGGCCAACTGAGGCACACCACGTCTTGCATGACTCCTGCCCTGCCCGGTTGGATGGGCGCCACCGCCTGGGCTATGCCCTTGTTGCCATGGCAGGGCACAAGTTCGTCGTATGCGACACGCCGCTGAGAGATTCGCCTCGGAGACGCTGGCCCGAGCATTGTTCCCGTCACAGTTGATCATTCGTGCCATTGACGGATGAGTCTGTTCACGGCTTCGCTCCGGATCAACCTGGACGGAATCGCCGGCATTATTGAGCAGATGGAAATCTGAATTCCTGATCAGCTTCGCCAGGTTGATCCCTTGCTCCGGCGTCGCGGTAGGGTCGTTCTTGGACCAGATGATCAACGTCTGGGCCTGAAGCTGATCAAGGTAGGGGAAGATATACTTCTGCTGCAGCAGTGGATAACGATGCAGGTTTGTCTCGTCTTCCGGCAATCTCTGCCAGATCTCCCATTGTCCCCGAGCCGCGGCCCGCCGATAGGCTTCTCGCTCGGCGCATTCCACATCCTGCCCGTGGGCGCGGCAGCTTTTCCGCCGTGCGGTGATGTATTCCTCTTCGCTCGGCATCGGGCCGGAACAGCCGTAAGCCTGCCGGCAGGCCTCCAGCCAAGCTTCGTCACGGTCATCTCCGAACGCCGGCGACACGGAGTTAGCGGTCAGCAGGACAAGCTTAGAAACAAGATCGGGACGCACGATCGCGACCCGCGCGTCGACGAATGATCCTTCTGAATGGCCGACTAGCGTGATCTGCTTCAAACCCAGTTGTTGGAGGAAGCTAATTACATGATTCACACGACCGAGCCGGTTAATGTATTTGCAGTCAGCAGGATAATCCGTTCCCCCAAAATGGAGTTGATCAATCGCTACTACCGTAAATTGATCGGATAGCCCGTTCAGCTGCCGAACAAAGGAACTCTTAGCCTCTGCACGGAAGCCCGCCCCCTGCAGGAAAACAATCGGCCTACCAGCTCCGTTCTCGCAGTACGATGTCTCGACACCATCAACCGATACGCGATGCTTGGTGATCATCGGTTCCTCGGCAAAAGGAGGGGCATCAGGTCGGCATTGCGACATGCGAGATGGACTGCCATTGCTCACTCCTGAGCGTAGCAGCCTCACATGCCACGTTGCCGAACTATCTCGTCTGAATACCGGAAATCGGCACCCCGGAGCCTCGCGTCTTGTCACTTTGCTCTGTCGTCGCCCAGCCACTGCGGCCGGGAGCCTTTTAGGTGCATGGGTGGCATTCCCCGCAAGATTTCAACCCTTGCACAGGTCGCCGGTCTTGGTGCCGTCCGGCAGATTGATTTTGGTGTAGCCGTATTTTGACCGACTGCATCATTTGGTCGGAGCCGATATAAGTATTCAATACCTCGTTGAAGGCATCGACCGCCTGCTGATTGGGCAGGAAGGCGAGACTTGGGTAGCCGGCCTTCCCAGCCGGCGGGGTGAACGGATCTGCCATTTCAACGCTGTCGACCTTGTCAGCGAGCTCCTTACCGTGAAGTAGTTTAGCGACCCCGCCGCCGCGCGGCCGACCTTCACTGCCTGCAAGAATTCGGCCTGGCCGGCGACCTGCATGACACGATCCTCCGGAATGCCCGCGTCTTTGGCGGTCGTGACCGTGTCGGAACCGGCGGTGGTGACCAGCGTTAGGCCCTTATCACGAATATCGTCAAAGGAGTGCTGGTCTTTTGGGATTGCCATTCGGCATGAGCAGGGCTTCGGTGAACTTAGCAAGCGGCTCGGTGAACACCACATTGCGGCAGCGCTCCGGCAGAATGTACATGCCGCCTGGCCTAGCTCCGTCTGCCGTCTCTCAAGGTTGTGTCGGCCAATTTCTCAGCCACCATAATCGTCGGAATGTTTGTGTTCGCCCGAGGGCAAAATGGCATGACGGAAGCGTCGGCGATCCTCAAACCCAAAA
>NZ_RZQP01000257.1:0-7838 GCF_003998165.1 Mesorhizobium sp. M7A.F.Ca.US.007.01.2.1
TGCGCGGCCGGTCGAGCCGCCTGCGACCGCCAGCACATTGCGGGCGCGGTGGGCGAGGCGCTGCGAATATTCGAGCTGGCGCAACTCGTCGGGCAGGCCGATGAGCACATTGGAATCGGAGCCGACGCCATAGCGGCCGCCATGTTCCCTGAACAGCGGCGCGGCAAAAGTGCCGTCACCGAGATTGGCCTCGGTGATCGGGCATAGGCCGGCGATGGCACCGCTTTTGGCCATGGCAACGGTTTCAGCATCGGTCATGTGGGTGGCGTGGATCAGGCACCAGCGCTTGTCGACTTTGGCATTGGCCAGCAGAAATTCGACCGGCCGCGCGCCCGACCAGGCAAGGCAATCCTCGACTTCTTTCACCTGCTCGGCAATGTGGATGTGGATAGGCCCGTCCGGCGCCAGGGCAGTCACGTCAATCAGTTCTTCCGGTGTCGCGGCGCGAAGGCTGTGCGGAGCGACGCCGACAACAGCCTGATCCAACGCGCGAACCGATTCGCGGCATTTCTCAACAAGCCGCGAGAATCGATTCACATCGTTGATGAATCGCCGCTGGCCTTCGTTTGGTGCGGCACCGCCGAAAGACGAGTGCGCATAAAACACCGGCAAAAGCGTCAGGCCGATGCCTGCCTCGCCGGCCGCGGCCGCAATGCGCTCGGCCATCTCGGCGAGGTTGGCGTAGGGTTTTCCATCGCGGTCGTGATGCAGATAGTGAAATTCGCCGACGCGGGAAAAACCGGCCTCCAGCATCTCGACATAGAGTTGTGCGGCAACCGCCTCGACCTGATCGGGCGTCATCGACAGGGCGAAACGGTACATCACCTCGCGCCAGCTCCAGAAACTGTCGGCGGAGGGGCCGCGAAGCTCGGCAAGGCCGGCCATGCCGCGCTGGAAGGCGTGGCTGTGCAAATTGGGCATGCCGGGCAACAGGATCGCGTGACGTTCGTCGCCGGCTGCCGCAGCAGCGCCAGGCTGAACGGCTGTGATGCGTCCCTCGGCCAGGGTAAGCCGCACATTTTCGCGCCAGCCATCGGGAAGGAGCGCCTGTTCCGCAAAGATCGCTGCCACTTTTCTCTCCGGTTCTCTGTGTCTCATGCGATGAAGGCACTTGCAGTGCGTTTCAATATGTATATACATAATCGTCATCGATTGAAACGGAAAAGATGATGGCTGCAAAGAGCAAAAGCCGGGCAGGGGATCTTCGTCTGTGGCGCAATGCGCGGCTGACGACAATGGCCGACGGGTCTGCCGGACTTGGCGTCGTCGAACATGGCGCGGTCGCTGCGCGTGACGGCCGCATTGTTTATGCCGGCCCCGAGTCGGAGCTGCCCCCGACACTTGCCCAGGGCGCCGAGACGGTTGATTGCGAGGGCCGCTGGATCACACCCGGCCTGATCGACTGCCACACCCATCTGGTCCATGCCGGCAACCGCGCCAACGAATTCGAGATGCGGCTGGCCGGCGCCACTTATGAAGAGGTCGCCCGGGCTGGTGGCGGCATAGTCTCCTCGGTCAAGTCGCTGCGCGCCGCCAACGAGAGCGAACTGGTCACCCAATCACTGCCACGCCTCGATGCGCTGATCGCCGAGGGCGTAACCACCGTGGAGGTAAAATCAGGCTACGGCCTGGACCTCGAAAACGAGAAGAAGTCGCTGCGTGCCGCACGGCGGCTGGGCAACCAGCGGCCGGTGACGATCCGCACGACCTTCCTCGGCGCCCACGCGCTGCCGCCGGAAGCCAAGGGTGACAAGGACGCCTTTATCGATCTGGTCGCCAAGGAAATTCTCCCGGCGGTTGCCGCCGAGGGGCTGGCCGATGCCGTCGACGGTTTCTGCGAGGGCATCGCCTTTTCGCCGGAACAGATGGCGCGCGTCTTCGATGCTGCAAAGGCGGCCGGCCTGCCGGTCAAGCTTCATGCCGACCAACTGTCCAATTTGCATGGCGCCGAACTCGCCGCCCGTTACGGTGCGCTGTCGGCCGACCATCTCGAATACACCGATGAGGCAGGTGCAGCGGCGATGGCCAAGGCCGGAACCGTGGCGACGATCCTGCCCGGCGCCTACTATTTCATTCGGGAAACCAAGAAGCCGCCGATCGGCCTGTTTCGCCAGCACGGCGTCAGGATGGCTGTCGCCACCGACAACAATCCCGGCACTTCGCCGCTGACCTCACTGCTTCTGACCATGAACATGGCCGCGACCCTGTTCGGCCTGACCGTCGATGAATGCATTGCCGGCGTCACCCGGGAGGCGGCCCGCGCGCTTGGTTTGCTGGGAGAAACCGGCACGCTGGAAGCCGGAAAATCCGCCGACCTGGCGATCTGGAACATCGAGCGCCCCGCCGAACTCGTCTACCGCATGGGCTTCAACCCGCTGCATGCCCGCATCTGGAGAGGACAATGACCGAACTGACCCTGAAGCCCGGCAATGCGACGCTGGCCGACTGGCGCGCCATCTATCGTGGCGCCGTGCCCAAGCTGGACGATGCCTGCCGGCCGAAAATCAAGGCGAGCGCCGAGGCCGTCGCCAGGATAGTCGCCAAGGGCGAGCCGGTCTATGGCATCAACACCGGCTTCGGCAAACTGGCCAGCGTCCGCATCCCGGCCGAGGATCTCGAGACCTTGCAGCGCAACATCGTCCTGTCGCACGCCGCCGGCGTCGGCGAGCCGATGCCGGTTGCCGTTTGCCGGCTGATGATGGCGCTGAAGCTCGCCAGCCTGGCGCAGGGCGCGTCGGGTGTGCGGCCGCAAACCATCGAGTTGCTGGAAGCGATGCTGGCCAACGACGTCATCCCGGTGGTGCCGGCGCAAGGTTCGGTCGGCGCCTCCGGCGACCTTGCCCCGCTATCGCACATGACGGCGGTGATGATCGGCGTCGGCGAATGTTTTACCCCACATGGCCGTTTCCCGGCCAAGGTCGCCTTCGTCTCGCATGGCCTGGAGCCGGTGACACTGGGCGCCAAGGAGGGCCTGGCGCTGCTCAACGGCACCCAGTTTTCGACCGCCTATGCGCTGGCCGCCTTGTTCGAGGCCGAAGTGCTCTACCAATCGGCGCTGGTCGCCGGTGCCCTGTCGACCGACGCGGCAAAAGGCTCCGACGCCCCCTTCGATCCGCGCATCCATGTGCTGAGAAAGCACCCCGGGCAGGTCGAGACGGCCGACGCCCTGCGCAATCTGATGGCCGGCAGCGCCATCCGTGAATCGCACCGGGTTGGCGACGAACGCGTGCAGGATCCCTATTGCCTCCGCTGCCAGCCGCAGGTTATGGGCGCTGCACTCACCGTGCTGCGCCAGGCGGCCGACACGCTGGGCACCGAAGCCAACGGCGTCACCGACAATCCGCTGATCTTCGCCGAGGATGACACCGCGCTTTCCGGCGGCAATTTCCACGCCGAGCCGGTGGCCTTCGCCGCCGACATGATCGCGCTCGCCGTCTGCGAGATCGGCTCGCTGTCGGAGCGCCGCATCGCCATGCTTGTCGATCCGGCACTTTCCGGCATGCCGGCCTTCCTGACGCCCAAGCCCGGCCTGAACTCCGGCTTCATGATCCCGCAGGTGACGGCGGCGGCGCTCGTTTCCGAAAACAAGCAGAAAGCCTATCCGGCATCAGTCGATTCGATCCCCACCTCGGCCAATCAGGAGGACCATGTTTCGATGGCCGCGCACGGCGCGCGCCGGCTGATCGGCATGGTCGAGAACGCCACCGCGGTGATCGGCATCGAACTGCTGGCCGCGGCCCAAGGCTGCGATTTCCACGCGCCGCTGGCGTCGAGCGACGCCCTGGAGGCGGTGCGCAGGCTGGTGCGGGCCGAAGTGCCGCATCTCGACAATGACCGCCATTTCCACCCCGATATGGAAAAAGCCATCGCCATGGTGCGCAGCGGTGCGGCCATCGAGGCCGCCGGCGGTGTGGCTCTGCCGTCGATTTCCGGAGCGGTGTGATGGCAAGCGCGCCCTGGCTGACGGTCACGCCCGGCACAGCCCCGTTGCTGGTGTCGATACCACACACCGGCATCGACCTCGCCGGCCTTGAGAATCGGCTGGTCTCACCCTGGCTCGGCCGCCGCGACTGCGATTGGTGGATCGATAATCTCTATGACTTTGCCGCCGGCCTCGGGGCGACGGTGGTGCACACCGCGATCTCCCGCACCGTCATCGACGTCAACCGCGATCCCTCCGGCGCCTCGCTTTACCCCGGCCAGGCGACGACGGGCCTTTGCCCGACCGAGACCTTCGATGGCGATCCGCTCTATCGCGAGGGCGAAGAACCGGGGCCGTCGGAGATCGACGAGCGTCGCGAGGAATTCTTCGTGCCGTACCATGCCGCCTTGCAGGCCGAGATCGGCCGGTTGCGCGGGCTACACGAAAAGATCGTGCTCTATGACTGCCACTCGATCCGTTCAGTGCTGCCGCGCCTGTTCGAAGGCACGCTGCCGGTTTTCAATCTCGGCACCAATGACGGCAGGAGCGCCGATCCGACGCTGCAGGCGATGGTCGGCCAGATCATGGCCGAAACCGGTGAAACCTTTGTCATCAACGGCCGCTTCAAGGGCGGCTGGATCACACGCCATTTCGGCCAGCCGCAACAAGGCGTGCACGCACTGCAGATGGAACTCTCCAACCGCATCTATATGCGCGAGCCCGATGGCAAGGGCACGCCGGACAATTGGCCGGTGCCCTATGACGCCGAGTTCGCAGCACCGATCCGCGCCACCCTGCGGAAAATCCTCGAGACCGCGACATCCTGGGCGCGCGTCTGACATCAGATCCTCTTATGGAGTGACGCCATGAACAATCCTCGCCACAACATCCGCGAAGTCCGCAGCCCGCGCGGCACCGAAATCAGCGCGCGCTCCTGGCTGACGGAAGCGCCGCTGCGCATGCTGATGAACAATCTCGACCCGGATGTTGCTGAAAATCCCAACGAACTGGTCGTCTATGGCGGCATCGGCCGGGCGGCGCGCACCTGGAACGATTTCGACAGCATCGTCGCCTCCTTGAGGACGCTGGCCGATGACGAGACTTTGCTGGTCCAGTCGGGCAAGCCGGTCGGCGTCTTCCGCACCCATCCGGACGCCCCGCGTGTGCTGATCGCCAACTCCAATTTGGTGCCGCACTGGGCGAATTGGGAAAAGTTCAACGAGCTCGATAAGAAGGGCCTCATGATGTACGGCCAGATGACGGCCGGCTCGTGGATCTACATCGGCACGCAAGGCATCGTGCAAGGCACCTACGAGACCTTCGTCGAGGCCGGCCGCCAGCACTATGGCGGCAATCTCAAGGGAAAATGGATCCTGACCGGCGGCCTCGGCGGCATGGGTGGCGCCCAGCCGCTCGCCGCCGTCATGGCCGGCGCCTGCTGTCTCGCCATCGAATGTAACCCGGACTCGATCGATTTTCGCCTGCGCACCCGCTACGTCGACGAGCGCGCCGAGACGCTCGACGAGGCGCTGGAAAAGATCGAACGCTGGACCAAGGCCGGCGAGGCGAAGTCGGTCGGCCTGCTTGGCAATACGGCCGAGATCGTCCCGGAGATGTTCAGGCGTGGCATTCGCCCCGATATGGTTACCGACCAGACCTCGGCGCATGATCCCATCAACGGCTATCTGCCGAAGGGCTGGACGATGGCCGAGTGGCGCGAGAAGCGCGTCAGCGACCCCAAGGTGGTCGAGAAGGCGGCCCGCGCTTCCATGCGCGAACATGTCGAGGCGATGGTGGCGTTCTGGAACGCCGGCGTGCCGACGCTCGACTATGGCAACAACATCCGCCAGGTGGCCAAGGAGGAGGGGTTCGAGAACGCCTTTGCCTTCCCCGGCTTCGTGCCGGCCTATATCCGTCCGCTGTTCTGCCGCGGCATAGGTCCCTTCCGCTGGGCAGCTCTGTCGGGCGATCCGGAAGATATCTACAAGACCGACGCCAAGGTGCGCGAACTGACGCCCGGCAACACCCATCTGCACAACTGGTTGGACATGGCGCGCGAGCGCATCGCCTTCCAGGGTCTGCCGGCGCGCATCTGCTGGGTCGGCCTTGGCGACCGCCACAGGCTCGGCCTCGCCTTCAACGAGATGGTGGCCAAGGGTGAGCTGAAGGCGCCTGTCGTCATCGGTCGCGATCACCTCGATTCCGGCTCGGTCGCTTCGCCGAACCGCGAAACGGAATCGATGAAGGACGGCTCGGACGCGGTGTCCGACTGGCCGCTGCTCAACGCATTGCTCAACACGGCGTCCGGCGCCACCTGGGTGTCGCTGCACCATGGCGGCGGCGTCGGCATGGGTTTCTCGCAGCACGCCGGCATGGTCATCGTCGCCGACGGCACGCGCGAAGCCGCCAGGCGCCTGGAGCGGGTGTTGTGGAACGACCCGGCGACCGGTGTCATGCGCCACGCCGATGCCGGCTACGACGTTGCCATCGAATGCGCCAAGGAGCACCAGCTCAACCTGCCCGGCATTCTCGGGTGAGAAACGTCCGGCCGCAGGCAGGCGAAAAGCCGCGGAGTCGGCTTTTCGAGTTTCGAACGCCCGTAGCCATAGCGGAGGGCTAGGTATGCGCATCCTGCGGGCAGCCGAATACCGGTCGATGCCGTGGAAGAACGGCGGCGGCGTGACGACGGAAATCGCCGTCTCGCCGCCCGGTGCCGGGCTAAACGATTTCGACTGGCGCGTGTCGATGGCGCGTGTCGAATCGAGCGGTCCGTTCTCGCGATTCGCCGGCATCGATCGCACCCTTGCCGTGCTCGAAGGCGAGGGCATCGTCCTCGAGATTGCCGGCTACCCGCCGAGATCTATAAACAGGACGACCGCCCTGTTTTCTTTCCCGGCCGACGTGCAGACCTCGGCCGCGCTGATCGGCGGACCGATCACCGATCTCAATGTCATGACCCGCCGAAGCCGGATGACGCATTCGGTCGAACGCCTGGTGATTTCGGCCCCCGTGGAAATCCGGACTGAAGCCGGCACAACGCTCATCCTGTGCTTGGACGGCGACATCAGTGTGCCCGCCGCTGAACCGGTTCGCCTCGGGCCGCTTGACACGCTGCTGTCCGGGCCGGTCAGCACCGGCCTGCTTGTCCAACCCGCCCATGAGGCAACGCTGTACGTGATCCGGATCCGCGCCATCGCCGGCAACGATTAACGCTTGTTTCCAAACATGATCGCGGTACCGGCGAAATATAGCGTAAGCTGCTGGCGGCATCACGAAAAAGCCCGAATCCTCTCCGCCGATCTGGCTGGCGGGAAGTGGGGTGCTTGTCTTTGAGTTTTGCTGAGAGACGACGCCCTGTCGTGGTGCGGAAACAAACTTTCGGCAAGTGGGGTTTATGCAACCAATTGCATTTGAACCGGTTTTAGGGCCATTGCCGTGGCGGTGACGCCGCTCAGTGCCCGCTTACGGAATTTTCAATGAATATTCAGACGAATCCTGCCCAAATCGAGAAGACAAGCGCGAGCTTCCCGGCCATCACCGAAGAGCCGATCCGCTCCAATTACCTGCCCGAAGAGCGCCTTCGGCTGCTCGGTGAAAGCCTGGCGAAAGGCGACCTCACAGATCTGTTCGGGCTGACGCCCTTCGATTTTCAGGCCCGTATCCGCGACAGCGCCAAGAAGATTTTGGAAGTCTACCGGTCGACCAATGCGGCGCAGGCGAGGGGCGAGACGATCACGCCGGCGGCACAATGGCTGCTCGACAACAATTACCTGGTCGAAGAGACCATTTTCCAGGTCAAGCGCGACCTGCCGCGCCGCTTCTATCGCCAGCTGCCGACCTTGAAACTGCCTGACGGCGGCAGCGTGCCGCGCGCGCTGGCGCTGGCCTGGACCTATGTCGCACATTCGGACAGTTC
>NZ_RZQP01000258.1:0-7775 GCF_003998165.1 Mesorhizobium sp. M7A.F.Ca.US.007.01.2.1
ACGCCCTCCTCTGCCATCTGGTGCAGCGCTTCCTTCAGCTTTTTGGCCTTCATCGCGTCGCCGAGGCGGACACGGCGCAGGATTTCCGGGGCGAAATTCGGAACGCCGCGGAACAGGATTTCCTCGCCCTCGGTCAGCGTATCGCCAATACGCAGCGTGCCGTGGTTGGGAATGCCGACGACGTCGCCGGCAAAGGCCTCGTCGGCGGTGACGCGTGTGCGGGCAAAGAAGAACTGCGGCGCCGACAGCGACATCGGTTTTCCCGTGCGTACCAGCTTGGCCTTCATGCCGCGCTCGAGCTTGCCCGAACAGACGCGGACGAAGGCTATGCGGTCGCGGTGGTTGGGATCCATGTTGGCTTGGATCTTGAAGACGAAGGACGTCATCTTCTCTTCGGTCGCCTCGACCTTGCGGGTGTCGGCCTCTTGAGCACGCGGCGGCGGTCCAAAAGCGCCGAGCGCCTCGATCAGGTCGCGCACGCCATAATTGCGCAGCGCCGAGCCGAAATAGACCGGCGTCAGGTGACCCTCGCGGAAGGCTTCTATATCAAGGGGTCTGCACGCTTCCCGCGCCAGCTCCAGCTCCTCGATGAAGGCCTCGCGCTCGTTCTCCGGCAAAAGGCCGGCGACGCGGTTGGAATCGGGACCGTTGACCGGCGTGCGCTCCTTCTCGTCGTCGCCCCTGCGCACGGCGTTCAGCGCCAGATGGTAGGTGCCGGAAAAATTCTTGCCCCGGCCGATCGGCCAGGTGATCGGCGCCGTATCCAGCGCCAGCTTCTGCTCGATCTCATCCAGAATCTCGAACGGATCGCGGCTTTCGCGATCCATCTTGTTGACGAAGGTGATGATCGGGATGTCGCGTAGCCGGCAGACTTCGAAAAGCTTCAGCGTGCGCGGCTCGATGCCCTTGGCGGCATCGATGACCATGACGGCCGAGTCGACCGCCGATAGCGTGCGATAGGTGTCGTCTGCGAAATCCTCGTGGCCGGGCGTGTCGAGCAGGTTGAAGACATTGTCCTCATACTCGAAGGTCATCACCGAAGTGACGACCGAAATGCCGCGCTCACGCTCGATCTTCATCCAGTCCGACCGCGTCTGGATCTTGTCCTTCTTGGCCTTGACCTCGCCGGCAAGCTGGATGGCGCCGCCGAACAGCAGCAGCTTTTCGGTGAGCGTGGTCTTGCCGGCGTCCGGGTGCGCGATGATCGCGAAGGTGCGGCGGCGCGCCACTTCTTCTTCTATTGCTTCGGGCATTCTCTGGGATTTCCGTGTGACAGGCCGGGCTTCTAGCAGCGCAGTGCCGGCCTGTCGACCGGTCCGGCGGCTCGGACTCTGCTGATCGCCGCCTCACCATCCGAGCATACAGCTCAGCCGTGCTATGGCTCCGGCCAGTGCATTGCCGCATATTTTGCGCTGCGCGATGTTGGCAAGCGGCTGCCGGGATGGCACTGGATGAACATCCCTCGGGATGACGAGGCAGAGGAGCAAGCATGACTGCGGCGAAACAAGTGATCGTCATCGGCGCCGGCATCATCGGCGCCTCGATCGCCTGGCGCTTGGCCAAGGCCGGCGCGCAAGTGACGGTGATTGCCGACAGTGCTGCCGGCGGGGTGGCGACGCCGAATTCGTTTGCCTGGATCAATGCCAGCTGGGGCAATCCGGAGCCGTATTTCCGGCTGCGCACCCGCGCGATGGCAGAGTGGACGCGGCTGGCGCGGGACCTTCCCGGCCTACCGCTGAGCTGGTGCGGCGGCCTGTGCTGGGATTTGCCGGCGGCCGATATGGAAGCCTACGCCACGGAACATTCCGCCTGGGGCTATGGCATCAGCCAAGTCGACCGCGCCGGTGCTGCGCGCATCGAGCCCAATCTCACCGAGCTTCCGGATTTTGCCCTGTATGTGGCTGAGGAAGGCGTCGCCGAACCGGTGACTGCCACGCGCGCCCTGTTGGCGGACGCGGAGCGACATGGCGCGAAGATCATCTCCAGCACGGTGACGGCCCTGGTCCAGACCGGCGGCAGGATCACCGGTGTCGACACATCGCATGGATTGATTGCATCAGACGAGGTGGTGATCGCGGCTGGCGTCGGCTCGCCGGAGATCGCCGCGACCGCCGGGATCAACCTGCCGATCGAAACGCCGCCCGGCCTGATCGTCCATTCGCGGCCCACCGAAAAGCGGCTCAACGGGCTGGTGCTGGCCGAGCGGCTGCACATGCGCCAGACAGCGGAAGGTCGCATCATCGCCGGCTCGGATTTTGGCGGCGCCGACCCGGGCATGGATGCCGAAGCCACCGCCCACGCGCTGTTTGCGGCCATGAAAGCCATGCTGCGCGACAGCGACGGGTTGGAACTCGATTTCCACACGGTCGGCTACCGGCCGACGCCGATCGATGGCTTTCCAATCGTCGGCCGCGCCGAGGGCATGGACGGCGTCTATGTCAGCGTCATGCATTCCGGCATCACGCTGGCGCCGGCCGTCGGCCTGTTTGCCGCTCGCGAAATCCTTGATGGCGAGCGCGATCCGCTGCTCGCGCCTTACGGGTTGGGACGGTTTGCTCAATAACCCGGACGGACGGTAGCGTCGGCCGATGTCTGTATAGGTTAACGCCCTACGGCGCCCCCCTCTGTCCTGCCGGACATCTCCCCCTCGAGTGGGGAGATTGGCAGTTTCGGCGCCTCGCTCGGTCCCGCAAGGTCGGCGATTGGCGAAAGCCGTCGCGACATCCAATCTCCCCCCTTGAGGGGGAGATGTCCGGCAGGACAGAGGGGGGCGCTGGCCCGCGGCGTTGCCGCAATTTGCAACTACCCGGCCAACGCCAGCTTCGCCACGGCCGGAGCAAAAGGCCGAATGTTGATCCCGTCCCTGGTCATGGTGACGAAGCTCGATGGCGGGATCGCCTAGGCGCGATCCATAAGAGCCGCAGGCTCCTTGGTCGCGTGCGTGCCTCTGTTGTGCGTCCGCTCGTAAAGCTCGCGAACGATTCGGCTGGCGGTAGTTTCAAACAGAAATGGCAAGAAAGCATGAACGAGCGCGGCGCCCGCCGCCATCAACAGGCGCGACGAAAACCAGGCGGCAAAGCCCATGTGGCTGAAATAGGTTTCGCCGACCTTGGCCGGATGAGAGGTGAAAATCCTTGCGACCGACATGCTGGTTCCCCTTCAGCGCTTGAAGTTCCTGATATGAGTATCCTGACATGCTTCGCCGGTTCATCGGTCTCAAAATGTCCTTGTATTTCGGTGATGCATGGGACAAATATCCCACATGGCGCTGGAAATTGACGAAATCGACCGGAAATTGCTCGCCGAGTTGCAACGCGACGGCACGCTGTCGGTCGACCAGTTGTCGGAACGGGTGGCGCTGTCGCGCAATGCCTGCTGGCGCCGGGTGAAGCGGCTGGAGGAGGCCGGTGTCATCACCGGCAGGGTGGCGCTGGTCGATGCCGAAAAGCTCGGGCTTGGCCTTTCCGTCTTCATCCTGATCCGCACGTCCAACCACGATCCGGAGTGGCTGCAGAGATTCCGGGCGGCGGTGACCGGCTTTCCCGAGATCATCGGCGTCTACCGCATGTCCGGCGACCTCGACTACGTTCTGCGCGCCCGCGTCGCCGACGTGAAGGCCTATGACCGGCTCTACCAGCGGCTGATCGCCAAGGTGGCGCTGTCTGATGTTTCCGCCTCTTTCGTGATGGAAGAGATCAAGGAGACGACGGTGGTTCCGATGGAAGTGCGCTAAGATATGTCGATATTCAGGTGATGCCGGCCTGCAAACGACGGGTTTCGACTCGGCCTGACCTGAATCTCAACACACCTCAGGCCATACTGATGCCTGAAAGAAAGCCGTTGATAGGCTTGCGGGCGAGTTGACCGAATCGCCGTTCGCGCCGATAGGATCGATTTTATGCGCGCAGCCCTTCAAACTCCCTCCGTCATCGGTCCGACCGTCGGCTTCGTCAGGTTGCCGCATGCTGAAGGACTTCCCCTTCCTGCTTATGAAAGCACCGGTGCTGCCGGCATGGATCTGCGCGCCGCGGTGCCGGACGACCGGCCGCTGCTGATCCTGCCCGGAAAACGCGCTCTGGTGCCGACCGGGCTGATCCTGGAAATTCCCGAAGGCATGGAAGGCCAGGTGCGGCCGCGCTCGGGCCTTGCCTTCAAGCATGGGCTGACCGTCCTCAACACGCCCGGCACCATCGACAGCGACTATCGCGGCGAGGTCAAGGTGCTGCTGATCAATCTCGGCGACGAGGACTTTGCCGTGACGCGCGGCATGCGCATCGCCCAGATCGTTTTTGCCGCGGTGACGCAAGCCGCCGTGGAAGAGCGCAACCTGGCCGGCGGCACGGCGCGCGGCGCGGGCGGGTTCGGATCGACCGGCACCGCCTGATGCCTGAACTGCCTAAACTTGTCATCTTCGACTGCGACGGGATCCTGGTCGATACGGAGAACCTGGCCAATCGGCGCCTTGCCGAATGGCTGACCGCTGCCGGCTATCCGACAAGCTTCGAATATTGCCGCAAGAATTTCTCCGGCCGCAGCATGGCGTCGGTGCAGAAAGAGATCGAAGAAGAGACCAGCGTCAGGCTTGGCGCCGATTTTGTCGATCGCTGGAACGCCGGCCTGCCAGACCTGTTCGCCCACGGCGTCGAAGCAATCCCTTATGTCCGCGAATTCGTCGAGGCCGTGCGGTCAGCCGGGATCGCCTATTGCGTCGCCACCTCGGCCCGGGTGTCGAAGATGCACATCACACTTGGCCAGACCGGGCTGTTGCCGCTGTTCGAACACGCGATGTTTTCCTCGACGATGGTCGCGCGCGGCAAGCCGTTTCCGGACCTGTTCCTGCATGCTGCGAAAACCGTGGGCTTTGCACCTGCCGACTGCATCGTCATCGAGGACAGCGTCGCTGGCACGCAGGCCGGCATCGCGGCCGGCATGCGGGTGTTTTCCTATCACGCCGATCCCTATTCCGACCGCGACGGCCTTATCCAGGCCGGCGGCATCCTGTTCGACGACATGCGCGAACTGGCCGGGCTGGTGCCGATCCACTGAGCTGGCTGACGGGCTGGACGGGTTGGGAGGCTGTGCTACGTTCCGCGCGCCCGACAGCCTGAGGCGACCATGCCGACGAACCTGCTTCGCTTCATCCTCGCCGTGATGCTGCTGCCATTGCTGTGGACCGCAGCCGGCGCGCAAGACGCCAGCCTTCCGGAGCTCGGCAGCCCACTGCCCGGCCAAAAAGACATCACCTATCTTGACCTCGCCAGGATGATCATTCCAGACCTTGCCGCCGACAAGAATGGCTTTTACAGGGGCGGGCTGCCGATCGCGATGCGCCATATCGAGGGACCCGACAGCGGCGGCTCGCCGCCCGAAACCTCAGGCTTTTCCAATGCCTCCGTGCTTGCCATCAAGGCGGGAGGCAAGGACCGCCTGACCATGCTGTTCGATCTCGGCGATTCCTCAGACAGCGCAGAAGGCTATGCGGTGCTAGCGCTCTACGACATTACGGGCAAACCAAGGCTGCTCGACGCCGCCAATGTCGCCCTCGACCGCAGCACCTATTTCCGCGAACCCGGCAAGCTCGGCATCGGCGCCAATGATGATATCCTCATGATCGAGAGTTCGCATTCCAATTCAAACCAGAACTATATGATCGTCCCGCTGATTATGGTCGCCAGGGACAAGTTGAAGCTGATCGACATCATCTATTTGTTCGACGAGCACGTGTGTGCCTATAGCCGGACGCAGGACGTTGCCTTTAAAGCCATCGCAGAGGGCCGACGCCATGCGGCGATCAAGGTAACGGTGACCGATGCCACCGTCGTGAACGACGAAAGCTGCGATGACCAGCCGCCCAAACCTGAATCTCACGACATCTCCGTCACCTATCATTGGGACAAGACAACGTCGCACTACGCCAAGGATTCCGACGCGCTGAACAATTTGGCAGGAGAGAACGCCAAACGCTTCTGAACCAACCGCATTCGTTTGCCCGGCCAGATGGAGCAGGATAAAATCCGCTCGGCCACACCGCATATGATGGGGTACTACCATGGACAAGGGCAAGATCTTTCGCGACCTGCATGCCTCGACCTTCGTCGTGCCCAATCCCTGGGATATCGGCACGACCAAGCTGCTCGGCTCGTTCGGCTTCACGGCGCTGGCGACGACCAGCGCCGGCTTTGCCTTTTCGCGCGGCCTGCCGGACGGCGCGGTGACCTTCGACCAGATGATCCACCATTGCCGCGAAGTGACCGCGGCGACCAGCCTGCCGGTCTCGGCCGACCTCGAGAAAGGCAAGGGCGACAGCGCCGAGCAGGCCGCCGAAACCATCTTCGCGGCGGAAGCTGCCGGCCTTGCCGGCTGCTCGATCGAAGACCACACCGGCGATCCGGACAAGCCGATCTATGATTTTGCGCACGCCGTCGAACGCGTTGCGGCGGCCGTGGAAGCGGCGCGGGCCCTGAAACGCGATTTCGTCTTCACTGCGCGGGCCGAGAACTTCCTCTGGGGCAAGTCCGACCTCGACGACACGATCAAGCGGCTGCAGGCATTCGAGAAGGCCGGCGCCGACGTACTCTATGCGCCAGGCATCGGCAACGTCGAGATGATCCGCACGCTCTGCTCTGCCGTCAGCAAGCCGGTCAATGTCATGGCGGTACCGGGCTTTACCATCGCCGATCTCGCCATGGCCGGCGTCAAGCGTATCTCGCTCGGGCCGTGGCTGACCAATTTCGCCTACGGCATGCTGGAAACGGCGGCACGCGAAATCCAGCAAGACGGCACCTTCGGCTTCACCCGCGCCGCCATGCCGTTCAGCAAATTGCAGGCCCTCTTCGGCAAATCTTCGGATTAATGGGGCCCGTCGCATGACGCTGACCGTGGTCGACATGCATACCGGCGGCGAGCCGCTGAGGATCGTCACCGGCGGCTATCCCGGTATCCCCAAGGGCACGATCCTGGAAAAGCGCGCCTATGTGCGCGACCATCTCGATCATCTCAGGAAAATCCTGATGTTCGAGCCACGCGGCCATTACGACATGTATGGCGCCTTGCTGGTCGAGCCGGACCTGCCCGGCGCCGACCTCGCCGTGCTGTTCATGCACAATGAGGGTTATTCGACGATGTGCGGCCACGCCATCGTCGCGCTCGGCCGCTACGCCATCGATGAAGGGCTGGTGGCGAAACAGGAACCAGTCACGACAGTCAATATCGAGGCGCCGTGCGGGCTGGTCGTCGCCTCGGTCGAGGTCAGGGACGGCAAGGCCGGTGCGGTGTCGTTCGAAAGCGTGCCGGCCTTCCTGTTCGCCGGTGGACAGGCGATCGAATTGGCGGGCCACGGCACGATTGGCTTCGACGTCGCCTATGGCGGCGCCTTCTACGCGCTGGCCGATTGTCACCAATTCGGGCTCGAATTCGGCAGAAGCCGGATGCGCGATTTCGTCGATGCGGCAACGGGGCTGACGGACAGGCTCAAGGCTGAATTTCCGCTGTCGCATCCCGACCACGGCGACCTTGCCTTCCTATACGGTACCATCCTGACCGATGGCCGCGACAAATTTTCCGGCGAGGTGACCAAAAACATCTGCGTCTTCGCCGAAGCCGAGGTCGACCGCTCGCCAACCGGTTCCGGCGTCACCGCAAGGCTGGCGGCCATGCATGCCAAAGGCGAGATCGCGATCGGACAGACGCGCACATTCGAGAGCATCGCCGGCTCGCGTTTTTCCGGAGCCGTGGCGCGGACGGCGAAGGCTGGACGGCATGAGGCGATCATCGCC
>NZ_RZQP01000259.1:0-7760 GCF_003998165.1 Mesorhizobium sp. M7A.F.Ca.US.007.01.2.1
AACTTGCCGTCAAGGCGACCGCAAATGGCTTCGTCACCGGCATCGCCACCCGCGATATCGGGCTCGCCGTGGTCGGCCTGGGAGGTGGTCGCACGCGGCCGGACGACCAGATCGACCCTGCGGTCGGCATCACCAGACTATTGCCGGTCGGTGCGGAGGTTGGGATCGGCGAGCCGCTGGCGCTGATCCATGCCCGCTCATCGGCCGATGCCGAGGCCGCCGCGGCAACCGTGCTTTCGGCCTATATGGTCGGCGCCTCGAAGCCGCCCGCCGACAAGTCGGTCATCCGGCGGATTCTGCCGCGCGGCTAGAGCAATTCCAGGAAAAGTGTGAAACGGTTCTCCCCGGGAAAAAGCGCATAGCGCTTTCCCTTGGGAATTTGGGAAAACGAATAGCCTTACTGGACGAGCAGCAGCGTGCCGTTCTCGACCTGGTATTTGTCGAGCCGGTTGAGGAAGCTCATGCCGATCAGATTGGTGCGCAGCGCCCTGTCGTCGAGCACGATGGTCTGGACGTCATTGACGGTGATGCTGCCGATCTGCAGGCGGTCGATCATGGCCACGGCCGCCTTGATGGTGCCGTTGGCGGTGTTGACCTCGCGGTTGAAGTCGGAAGCGTTCAGCGACAGGCCGATCCTGCGTGCCGTCGAAATGTTGATGGCGACCAATGTGGCGCCGGTGTCGATCATGCCGTCGACCTGACGTCCGTTGAGCTTGAAGGGTGACGAGAAATGCCCGCGTTCGTCTGCCGCGACGAGGACCTTGCGGCCCATCGGCAGCGGTGCCGCGGGCTTGTTGGGCACCGATGCCAGATTGACGTTCGGCTGGGCTTCGACCGCTTGTTTGCCCGGCACCGCCGACCTCAGCAGGTTTTCGACGAGTTGCGGATTCGACTGATACACAATCGGTATCGATGCCGATGTACCGGCGAAAACGGCGAGGATCAGAAGTTTGCGCAGCATGGATCGGCCTCGCCGCATGACCCCGAAAATCGGGAACGATTTTCGGAAAGGCTCATGCACAAAATCAAGGTGCTACAGCGTCCTTTGCGCGTCCGAAACGGACGCGCGGCGCTGTAGTGACAGCCGATCGTTAAGCCCGGATGGTGTTTGCCGCTTTAACGCGCGCCAAAACCGCGCCTTTGCGTAAATACTTGGTAAATCGTACCAGGCGACTTGGTCTGATATTACTTGGTCCCGTACATGCGGTCGCCGGCGTCGCCGAGGCCGGGCATGATGTAGCCCTTCTCGTTGAGCTGGCGGTCGATCGAAGCGGTGAAGACGGGAACGTCCGGATGCGCCTTGATGAAGCGCTCGATGCCTTCGGGCGCCGCCAGCAGGCAAAGGAAACGGATGTTGGTGGCGCCGCGCTCTTTCAGCTTGTCGATCGCCGCGATCGCCGAATTGGCGGTGGCCAGCATCGGATCGACGACGATCACCAGCCGGTCGGCGAGGTCGCTCGGCGCCTTGAAGAAATATTCGACCGCCTCCAGCGTTTCGTGATCGCGGTAGAGACCGACATGGGCGACGCGCGCCGCCGGTACCAGGTCGAGCAGGCCTTCCAGCAAGCCGTTGCCGGCGCGCAGCACCGAGGCAAAGACCAGTTTCTTGCCCTCGAGCGTCGGCGCTTCCATCGTTTCCATCGGCGTTTCGATGGTCGTCGTCGTCAGTTCGAGATTGCGGGTGACCTCGTAGCCGAGCAGCAGCGAGATTTCGCGCAGCAGCCGGCGGAAGCCCGCCGTCGAGGTTTCCTTCTTGCGCATGATGGTCAGCTTGTGCTGGACAAGCGGGTGGTCGACGACGGTGACGCCCTGCATGGTGTTCTCCTGATGCCTGCGCCCGAAAATGCGCGCATCGCCCTTTCGGACGCGCCGCGCTTCAAGCTGCCTGGGCGAACCCTAGCGGCAATGCGCCGGCCAAGGAACCGCTTGGCCCGCACCGACCACAGCTTTGTCGGCGGAAATCAACGTGCCCCGCTGTTCAACCGGGCAAGAAGTGCCGTCTTTGTCTTTCTATCGACGAAAGCGGCCTCGATGGCCGTTCTGGTGACGGCGGTCAGCGCCTTGTCGTTCATCGAGAAATGCTCGGCAGCGATATCGTATTCACGCTTGAGCGAGGTCCAGAAATAGGGCGGATCGTCGGAATTGAGCGTCACCTTGCAGCCTGCCGCCTGCAGGGCCGGAAACGGATGATCGGCGAAACTGTCGAACACCTTGAGCGCGATGTTGGAACCGGGGCAGCATTCCAGCACGACACCCTCGTCGGCGATGCGCCGGACGAGGTCCGGGTTCTCGATGGCGCGAACGCCATGGCCGATGCGGGACGGGCGGATGTGATCCAGCGCCGCCTGGACGGTCTCCCAGCCCGTCAGTTCGCCGGCATGGATGGTGATGCCGAGCCCGGCTTCGCGAGCGATCTCGAAAGCCCTGACATAGTCCTCCATATCACCGACCCGCTCATCGCCGGCAACGCCGAAACCGGTGACCAGCGGATGCCCGCAGCGCGCCGCGAAGCGCGCCGCCTGCTCGATCGACTCGACGCCGACATGGCGCACGCCGGTGACGATCATGCGGCCCTCGATGCCGGTCTTGGCCTTGGCGCGGGCCATGCCTTCGCCGAGCGCGTCGGTATAGGCCTTGGGCGACAGGCCGGCTTTTTTAGCGTGGTCCGGCGAGGTGAACACCTCGGAATAGATGGCGCCGTCGCGGGCAAGGCTGGTCAGATAGTGGTCGGCCAGCCGCGCATAGTCCTCCTCGGTCCGGAACAGATCGGCGGAAAAATCATAAGCCGCCAGGAAGGAGGTGAAATCGTGCCAGACGAAGGAGCCGTTCTGGATATAGGGCGAGGTGTCCTTGCCGTATTTCTGCGCCTGGCGGATGACGAGTTCGGGCGCCGCTGCCCCTTCGATGTGGCAGTGCAGTTCCGCTTTCAAAGGCATTCAATCATCCCGTCGGTCCGTCCAGGTCTCGAATACCCGCCACCTGGAAGCGCGGCTGAACACCGCGCCTTAAACAATAGCGCCCGCACCATCGATCGGCTATGGTCCCGCCGGTTTTATGACGGATCAAAAAAATGTCAGTTGAGAGAACCACGGCCGCGGGCGGCATGGAAACCTCCTATGGTTTCAAGCGTGTAGGGGCTGGCGACAAGCAGTCCCTGGTCAACGATGTTTTCCACAAGGTCGCCAACCGCTACGACCTGATGAACGATCTGATGTCGGCCGGCCTGCACCGGCTGTGGAAGGACGCCATGGTCACCTGGCTCAATCCGCCTAAACGGGCGGGCTGGAAGGTGCTCGACGTTGCCGGAGGCACCGGCGACATTGCCTTTCGCATCGTCGATGCCAGCCACGGCAATGCCCATGCCACCGTGCTCGACATCAATGGCTCGATGCTGGCTGTCGGCCGCGACCGGGCCGAAAAGAAGGGTCTGTCCGGCAACACCGATTTCGTCGAGGCCAATGCCGAGGAACTGCCCTTCCCTGATGCCACATTCGATGCCTATACCATCGCTTTCGGCATCCGCAACGTACCGCGCATCGAGGTGGCCTTGGGCGAAGCGTTTCGCGTGCTGAAGCCCGGTGGGCGCTTCCTGTGCCTGGAATTTTCCGAGGTCGAGATGCCGCTGCTCGACAAGGCCTATGAAGCCTGGTCGTTCAACGCCATTCCAAAGATCGGCAAGATGGTCACCGGCGACGGCGAGCCCTATTCCTATCTGGTCGAATCGATCGCCAGGTTTCCCAACCAGCAGAATTTCGCGACGATGATTTCCCGCGCCGGCTTCGACCGCGTTTCCTTCCGCAACTATTCCGGCGGTATTGCAGCACTTCATTCGGGCTGGAAGCTTTGAGGCCGGACCGCATTTCTCACAATCGACGCGTGCTATGCCGGTTCAAAGAGCCGGCAGGGTTGGCGCTGCCATGAGCAATGTCAGTGCAGGATTCCGGCTCGTAAGGGCCGGCTGGGTGCTGGTCCGCGAGGGTGTCGTCGCCGCTCTGCCGGGTGAGGAACTGTCCGGCCTGCCGAAGTTCGGCTGGCGGATGGCACGGCTGTTCACGCGCCGCCGCGCGCTGGCCTATGAGCGCAGCGACCGGCTGGCCAAGGCGGTCGTCCGGCTCGGCCCCTCCTATGTAAAGCTCGGCCAGTTCCTGGCGACGCGGCCCGACGTCGTCGGCAACGACATGGCGCTCGATCTCGCCATGTTGCAGGACAAGATGCACACCTTTCCGAAGGCCGAAGCCATAGCGGCCATCGAAGCCTCGCTCGGGCGCAAAGTCGGCGATCTCTACGCTCAATTCGGCGATCCGGTCGCCGCCGCCTCCATCGCCCAGGTCCATGCCGCCGATGCCATGCATGACGGCGTTGCCACCAAGGTGGCGGTCAAGGTGATCCGGCCCGGCGTGCGCCGCCGCTTCTTCCAGGATCTTGAAAGCTATTTCCTTGCCGCTCGCCTGCAGGAGAAATACATCCCCTCGTCCCGCCGGCTGCGGCCGGTCGAGGTCACCCAGACGCTGGCTCAGACCACCAAGATCGAGATGGATCTTCGCCTCGAGGCGGCGGCCCTCTCGGAGCTCGGTGAAAGCACCAGGCACGACCCCGGCTTTCGCGTGCCGTCCGTCGACTGGGAGCGTACCGGCCGCGACGTGTTGACCATGGAGTGGGTCGACGGCGTCAAGATGAACGACATTGCCGGACTGGTCGCGGCGGGCCACGATCTGAAAACCATCGCCACAAACCTGATCCAGTCGTTCCTGCGCCACACGCTGCGCGACGGATTTTTCCACGCCGACATGCATCCGGGCAATTTGTTCGTCGAGGCGAACGGCACCATCGTTGCCGTCGATCTCGGCATTGCCGGCCGGCTCGGCAAGAAGGAGCGCCGCTTCCTCGCCGAAATCCTCTACGGCTTCATCACGCGCGACTATCTGCGCGTCGCTGAGGTCCATTTCGAGGCCGGCTATGTGCCGCGCCAGCACAATGTCGCGGCCTTCGCGCAGGCGATCCGGGCGATCGGCGAGCCGATCCATGGCCAGCCGGCCGAGACCATCTCGATGGCCAAGCTTCTGACGCTGCTGTTCGAGGTTACCGAGCTCTTCGACATGGCGACGCGGCCCGAACTGATCCTGCTGCAGAAGACCATGGTGGTGGTGGAGGGCGTGGCGCGCACGCTCGACCCGGCCTTCAACATGTGGAAGACTGCCGAGCCGGTGGTCGGCGACTGGATATCAGGCAATCTTGGGCCGCGTGGCATGATGATGGATGCGCGCGATGGCGCCAAGGCGCTGCTGACGCTGGCCCGCCAGGTGCCCGAGCTTGCGGCGCGCACTGACCGGCTGTCGCGCGAGATCGACCTGATGGCCGAGCACGGCCTGCGCTTCGACGAGACCACCGCCCACGCCATCGGCAAGGCCGAGGCGCGCTACAGCCGTTCCGGCCGCTGGGCACTCTGGGTGATTGCCGTGACGCTGGTCTATATCGCCTGGAAGATGATCTGAGTTCTCGGTGACAGCAGTGCCGGCATTGCTATCATTGAAAGCAACGCTTTCATGGACTAGGTTGAGGTAAGGAGCAAAAACATGAGCACACTTACCATCCGCAATCTCGACACCAACGTGAAGCAGAAACTGCGTGAGCGAGCTGCCGTGAGGGGAGTCTCAATGGAAGAGGAAGCGCGTAGCGTTCTTGCCAAGAGTGTTCTTTCGGACGGTGTGGACCAAGACCCTCGGGGAGAGTCACTCTATGCCGCGATTCGTAGGCTGGTTGAGCCCCATGGCGGTTTCGATGTCGAGTTGCCGGAGCGCGGCCCTACGCGCGAGCCACTGAAATTTGACTAACCATGTTCGTGCTGGATACGAATGTTATCTCGGAAACCTTCAAACCACGGCCGGATGCAGGGGTGGCTACCTGGATGGATAGCTCGCTCGCGACCCGCTCATATGTCACGGCGATGACCAAGGCAGAGCTGCTCGTTGGGCTTGCGAACATGCCGGACGGAACGCGTAAGGCTGCACTGGGTAGTGTCATCGGGGCCTTTTTCACCAAATGGCTCAAGACCCCAGTGCTCGCGTTCGGTGACCGCGAAGCCGAAGCATACGCGGAGATTGTTTCGAACAGACGATTTCTGGGACGTCCTATACGCGAATTTGACGCACAGATCGCCTCGGTTGCTCGCTCGCGGGGCTTTGCGGTGGTGACTAGAAACGTTGCTGACTTTTCCGATTGCGGTATCAGCATAGTCAATCCTTGGGAGGGTGCATGAGCCTCTCCGGCAAGCGCATCCTGCTCATCATCGGCGGCGGCATCGCCGCCTACAAAGCGCTGGATCTGATCCGCCGGCTGCGCGAGCGCGGGGCCGCGGTTCGGGTGGTCATGACATCGGCCGCGCAGGAATTCGTCACCACGCTGTCGGTCGGCGCGCTCTCCGCCGACCATGTTTTCACCGAGCTGTTCGACCGCAATGACGAACACGATGTCGGCCATATCAGGCTGTCGCGCGAGGCCGATCTGCTGGTGGTGGCGCCCGCCACCGCCGACCTGATGGCGAAGCTCGCAAACGGCCACGCCAACGATCTGGCCTCCACCGTGCTTGTCGCCACCGACAAGCCGGTGCTGATGGCGCCGGCCATGAACCCCAGAATGTGGGCGCATCCGGCCACCCGCCGCAACCGCGCGACGCTGCAGAAGGACGGCGTCACCTTCGTCGGTCCGGCCAGGGGCGAGATGGCCGAAAGCAATGAGGCGGGCGAAGGCCGCATGGCCGAGCCGCTGGAGATCGTTGCTGCGGTCGAGGCGCTGCTCGATGTCGGCCCCAGGCCGCTGTCGGCGCGCAAGATCATCGTCACCTCCGGCCCGACCCATGAGCCGATCGACCCGGTGCGCTACATCGCCAACCGCTCGTCCGGCAAGCAGGGCCATGCCATCGCGGCAGCACTGGCCAGGCTCGGCGCCGATGTGCGCCTCGTCTCCGGCCCTGTCGGCATCGCCGATCCCCCCGGAGTGAAGACCATTCACGTCGAGCGTGCGCAGGAGATGCGCGACGCGGTGGAACGGCTCTTGCCCGCAGATGCGGCGGTGTTCGTCGCCGCCGTGGCCGACTGGCGCACCGAGAACTCGGCCGGTGAGAAGATCAAGAAGGTCGCGGGCGAAGGGCCGCCGGTGCTGCGCATGGTCGAGAATCCCGACATTCTCGCCGGCGTCGGCCATCACAGCCAGCGACCCGGCCTGGTTATCGGCTTCGCCGCCGAGACACAGGATCTCCTGCGCAACGCCGAGGCCAAGCTCAAGAAGAAAGGCGCCGATCTCATCGTTGCCAACGACGTGTCGCAGGGAAGCGGCGTCGGCTCTTCGGGCGTGATGGGCGGCGATCGCAACCGGGTGCGGATCGTGTCAAAGGCCGGTGTCGAGGAATGGCCGGAGATGAGCAAGGACGAAGTGGCGGCTCGGCTTGCCGCCCTGATCGCCGAACGGCTTAAAACAATCGTCGTTTGACTGAAAAATGTTCTGCTGCAGTGACGCACCGCCCTGCCGCGAGACTGCGTTCAGGCGGCGCGCGCTTTAAGTCCTGCGGCTCACATCAATTGGTCAAAAGCTCCGCGGTTCGGGCAAGTGCGCCGGCGAAGCCGTTGAGCGGAATGGAAAAGCTCACCGCTTGTCCGGTGTCTGCCGCGAAAGCGTCGATCTTCAGCGTGGTGCCTGATTTCAGCAGCGGCGTGACAGTCGCATCGAACATCACCGGCACCAGACAGCCGACGACCTGGCAGGTG
>NZ_RZQP01000025.1:0-44687 GCF_003998165.1 Mesorhizobium sp. M7A.F.Ca.US.007.01.2.1
AGGTTCATCGCGCCCTTGATGATGCCGTTGGTCTCGAGGAATTCCTCGTCGCACTGGGCGATGATGTCGACAATGGCATTGCCGATGCAAAGCACGTCATAATCCGGCATCAAAATCTCCGCCAAAACCCGAGCCGGCTTCTTGCCACGCCGGCCGGGCGTGGTCTCGCGAGTTGAAATGGGTTGCCGCATGCGCTTGATCCAGCCGCCCTCACGCAGCTGCCGGTCCGGCTTCACGCAGCAAATCGTCAGCTTTGTCCGTCTTCTCCCAAGTGAACTCAGGCTCTTCACGCCCGAAGTGTCCGTATGTCGCCGTCTTGCGGTATATCGGCCGTAAGAGATCAAGCATCTTGATGATGCCTTTCGGTCGGAGATTGAAAACCTCGAGAACAAGGCGCTCGATCCTTTTTTCCTCGATCCTTGCGGTTCCGAAGGTATTGACCATGACAGAAACCGGACTGGCCACGCCGATCGCGTAGGCAAGCTGAACCTCGCAGACCTCCGCAAGGCCGCTGGCAACGATGTTCTTCGCGACATACCGGGCGGCATAGGCCGCCGAGCGGTCAACCTTGGATGGGTCCTTGCCCGAAAAGGCACCGCCGCCGTGACGCCCGGTCCCACCGTAGGAATCGACGATGATCTTCCGTCCTGTGAGGCCGCAGTCGCCGGCAGGCCCACCGACCACGAACCGCCCTGTTGGGTTGACCAGAAATCTGATCCCCGAAGTATCCAGGTGGGCCGGCAGGACCGGTTTTATGATCTCCTCAATGACGCCTTCGCGGACCGTGGCTTGTGAGACCGCTTCGTCATGCTGCGTTGACAGGACTATGGTATCCAGCGCCACCGGGCGGAGCCCTTCGTAGCGTACCGACACTTGAGATTTCACGTCCGGACGCAGCCAGCCAAGCTGTCCCGCTTTCCGGACCTCGGCCTGTCTTTTCGTCAAATGGTGAGCGAGTTGGATCGGCAGGGGCATCAATGTATCCGTCTCGTTGCATGCGAATCCAAACATGATGCCCTGATCCCCTGCCCCTTGCCCGAGATCCTGCCCTCGTCCTTCATCAACGCCCTGGCTTATGTCGGGCGACTGCTCGGTGAGGGCCAGAACGACGGCGCAACGTCGACCATCAAAGCCAATCGCATCATCGTCGTAGCCAATATCGAGTATCGTATCGCGGGCGACTTGGCTGTAATCGATGTGGGCATGGCTGGTGATCTCGCCAGCCACAACGACCATCCCCGTCTTCACCAACACTTCACAGGCGACGCGCGCCTTCGGATCGGTGCGCAGGACCGCATCGAGAATGGCATCGGAGATGTTGTCTGCCATCTTATCGGGGTGTCCCGCGCCGACGGATTCGGAAGAGAACACGAACTGCCTGGTCATAAAAATGCCCTCGCTTCAAGTGCTGGAGTTAGTGAGGAGTTTCTGGATTGGGGTGGCTTATCGGTCGGGGATGCCGGGAACATCGAACGCAGTGCAGAAGTCGGCAACGTCTCTTCGTACGCTCGCATGAACTTCCTGGTCATCGGGCTGGCGGCAGACCGAGTCGATGAAAGCGGCGATCTGCACCATCTCCGTTTCGCGCATGCCCATGGACGTCACCGCTGGTGTCCCTAAGCGGATGCCGCTTGTCAGCGCCGGATGCCGCCGGTCGCCCGGGACCATATTGAAATTCGCAATGATGCCTGCACGCGATAAGCGCTCCGCATAGGCTTTGCCTGACAGCGACCGGTCCCGAAGATCAAGGATCAGCATGTGATTGTCAGTGCCCCCGGTGACGAGTTCATAACCTCGCTCCAGAAGTGCCTGGGCCAGAGCCTTGGCGTTGTGGACGATCTGCTGACCGTAGACACGAAAGGACGAGTTCGCTGCTTCCTGCAAAGCGACGGCAAGCGCGGCGATAGTATTCATATGCGGTCCGCCTTGCAGAAGAGGGAACACGGCGCGGTCTATACGTTTGGCCAGATTGTGTTTGCTCTTCGGATGATGGAGGGGCTGATAACGGTCTTCATTCCTTGATAAAATGAAGCCACCCCGGGGACCGCGGATCGACTTGTGAGAGGTGCTGGTGACCACATCGCAATGGGACACGGGGTTCGGATGCACTCCTGCGACAACCAGGCCGCAGATGTGGGCGATGTCAGCCACCAGATACGAGTTCACCTCCGAAGCAATTTCGGCCATTGCCGCGTAGTCAAAAATACGCGGATAAGCAGTTCCGCCGACCCAAATTAGCTTCGGGCGTTCCCGCTTGGCGGTCTCGCGCAAGTGGTCATAGTCAATTTGCTGTGTCTTTTCGTGCAGCCTGTACGGGACGCGCTGATAATCGCTGCCGGAAAAATTGACGGACCAACCGTGAGTCAGATGGCCGCCTTCGGGTAAAGGCAAGCCCATGACTTTGTCACGGGGGCTCAAAAGCGCGCGATAGACAGCCTGGTTGGCTGGCGAGCCTGAATAAGGCTGGACGTTGGCATGTTCACTGCCAAATAGCGCTTTCAGGCGCTCGATCGCGAGGGTCTCAAGCTCATCGACGATCTCGTTTCCGGCGTAGTAGCGCGCACCGGGGTATCCCTCGGCATACTTGTTGGTGAAAATCGACCCGGTCGCTTCCAACACCGCCGAGGAGGCAAAGTTCTCGGAGGCGATCAGTTTGAGAGTTGTCCGCTCCTGACGCTCCTGTCTTAGAAGCAGTTCGTGAACGCGGGAGTCGACGGCGGCTAAGTGAGGCCGCCCGTAAGTGTCGGGCTGCGCGATGGCGCCGCCGGCGGAGTTATCCATGGTAGTCGCGCTCCATTTGGACTGATCTATTTCACGATCAAGCAGGCGGTCCCTTCAACCGCGCGTCTTGTATTGCTTCCAGGCGTTGTAGGTCTCTTTTATGATGGCCATCATCGTGGGGCAGGAGATCGACCACCAATTGAGCCAGCTCGCCATCCTTGCCTCCTGCTTGCATATGGTACGAAGACTGCGGACGTTGTTCGTTGCAGCAAAGAAAGTTGGCTCTGACCAGCCGCCGAACGTGGCGTCGAACCTGCTCGCGAGGCAGACCGGTAATATCGGCCAGCTCGCCGACGGTTAGATCCGCATGCGCGCAAAGGCCCAGGATTCGAAGGCGATCAAGATGCGCTGCCGTCCTTAGGCGATTTACCAGTGTCAACATTGGTTAGCATCAACCCGGACGGGATGCAGCAAGCCGCTAGCCCTTCTATCCCCATCAATCCGCATGAGACCTCTCTCGTCATTTGCTGTAAATCCGCTGGTATGGATGCTAATGGAAGATAGATCACAGTCCTTTCTACGACTAAGACGCCAGATATTGGGGCTAATGTACCACCTGACAGGAGACTACACTCACGAACATTATGTGAATTTTTTTTAACGTTGCTGAGAATCAAGGGGGAGGTTTGGCGAATGTCTCGCCGTCGACTGTCGAATCCTGCCCGACGGGATTATAGGGTGCGTAGCCTGCTTGTCCTTTCCACATGACCAGCGACGATGGGGCGAAGGCGGCAGACATAGCTCTGGAGCATGCTGCGGTATCTTTGGCCTGAAGCCGAGGAAGGCGGACCGTGGCTTCCGCGCCGCTGCCGGGAGCCCGCGAACAGGCCAAGTGGATCAGCCGGGTGTTGCCGTCATAGAGCGTGAGACCCAAAGCTGGCCAGCCGCGCCCTGAGGCTGACGCACCGCTCAGCGTCCACCTTGCTCTCGAAGCCCATCGGCATAGCGCCGATAACGACTTGACCGCGTGCGTGTCGACGAGCGATCGGTGAGCGCAAGGATCGAGGGTGCAGTGCAGGATAATGCTGTTTTAAATCAGCGCTGTTTTCAGCCGACTGCCTTGAGCGTGGCACGAGGATATAGGCCCAAGGCAGGAGATCATCGTCTGCTGTTCGGGAGGCCGCCCTGGGCGCGCGACAGCCGTTCCTTCGGCTGCGCCGCTCCGCCACCATCCGCGCCGTGCCTTCCGGAGACCATTCCCGCTACCGGCCGGCGCCCGTGAAAACCTCGACCCGGCGCACCGGCTCGAGATGGCTGGGCTCAGCGTAACTCTGAAGTCGTCATATACCGAAGTCTTCACAGACTTCGGACATCCCCCTCACAGTCCGATCCAGATGGCGTCAGGAACACCGCTTGCGTTGATGCGGATGAACCCCTGCTTGTGCCACAATGACCCTTATGTCAGCGCGCGAGCCAAAGCTTCCGCGCAAGGCGACGGCTAGGATAAGGCAATGCCGACGAAGGGCACATTGCTTGCCACACTCTGGAATGATGGCATGCTCGGAAGGCCTAGGCTTTGCTCAGGGCCGCCTGCAAGGCGCGCTTTGAGGTTATTCACATAGCCTTCTGCGTAGTCCTGCGCCGTCGAGACCGAAAGATCAATGCCTGCCGCCAAGGCCTCTTCCATCAGGTGCTTTACGAGCCCATTTCGAATGGCCAGCTTGACCTCGGGGCCTGCGATAAGGCCGATCGCCTGCGCGGCCATATTGAGGCCAGCTTCCTCCAGCGCTCGCTTCATATCGCCTCCGTTAATGGCCGTACGCAGGAGATTGGCTGCTTGCGACTCAGCCTCGAGAACCATCGAGGCAAGATCGGCTACTTGTCCGAGGCCCGGAATGAAGCTGAGCAGTCCCACCGCCGTTGCCGCCAAGTCGAGCACTTTCGTCTCGATTTTGAGCACGGAGTCGACGACGTGCATGACGGCCCCGCCGTTCTTTTTGGCTGACTTAATGTCAGGCTGGTCCATCAGGCCCATCTTCATGTCCGCGACGGCATTCTGCTCTTCTGCGGTTTGGGCGCCGTGGGTGATTGGCTGCTGAACGTTGCGGTTCGCAGACGACATGTTTGTGCAAAAATGGGCAAAGTCTTTTTTGCTGATATTGCCGGAATCAACCGTATGCCCGCCGCCAAAGTCGAAGAATTTATGATGGGTCTTATAGCCCGTGATCGAATTGTTCAGGAGGCCAAACAAAAGAGGATCTGAAAGGAGCTGAGAGGCTGCTTCCCGCACTTTCGGATCAAGGCTCTTGTCGTCTTTCATTTTCGCCAGTTTGTCGCGAGTCAGAACACCGCTTCCAAAGAACGTGTCCTGATGGTCCTTGATCATCTCGACCGTATTCAGCTCAGTTTGCGTGAGGCTCATCGACGATGAGGCGACTTGCAGGAAATCCTCTTTGTGCATCTTCCCTTTCGAGCCACCGCACAACTGGTTCCAAGCATCGGGGTGATCGAGGAAATATTGCGCCGCCGCAATGACCTGGGGCGGAAATTTGCCGTTTTTCGATTCGCCGCCGACCATTTTCTTGAACTCATCCAGACTCAGGTCCTTGGACAGATTTTCGGAGTACCGGTAAAACTCCCGCAAGGCATCGCTCAAGGTCATGACCGAAGGCTGCAAACCTCCGCTGCCGTCGGATGGTATGTAGTTCTGCTCGTAGCTTCGCGCTTGGGCTTCCTGAAATGCAGCAACTTGTGGGTGGTGGTTTGAAAATCCGGCCAAGTCCTTGGCGTTGATCTTGCCTCCACAGCGGCCGTCGCCCTGCGAGCCAATCGCATAAAAAAGTCCCGAATCCTGCTGCAGTCCCTGGATCGCCGCTTTCAGATCCGGTGGCGTAGAGGGATCATTGGCTTTGTCGGTCAACGACTTCCAAGTAAGCGGGCATTGGTCCTTGTGACGGTTGAGTACCGCAACAATCTGCAACTCAGCCGTGGTCAGCGACCCACCGTTCCACGTGATTCCGGGGCTCGGCCTGGGAGCCGGCTCGATCTTCGGAGTGACGCCGAGCAGATGTTGGGCTTCAGTCGCCTTGGAGCGTTGCGATTGGTCCTCCTTGAGAGCCGCCCTCATATTTGGCGGCAGCAGATCCAGTGGGTGTTGCTCCAAGCCATTCAATGTCAAGACATCCGGTGCCAGATGGCCCAAAGGGTCCTGCCGCAATTTATCCATTGTCGAATCAAGATTCGACGCTGGCAGATCCCCTTGCGCGAAAGAGCCGGGCTTGTCTGCCAGCACACAAGTGGACAGCATCGCTTCGAAGCACGATGCACTTTGCTGATGCTGGGTCGCAAAATGGGAAACTTTCAGGCCCGGCCAACCCCTTGCGGACTGTAGCGAATTTGAGCGGTAGAAAGTTGAAAGATTACTGGCCGACATTATGCATCCTCAGACGTGACGTTGAAATCCCCACAAGAGACCCCGACAGAAGATCCCTTGCGTTTCACAAAATTCGACAATTCCAAGCGTCGGCAGGTCACGAATGCGCCTGCCCTGCCTTCAATTGCTGTGTTCCGGGCCGGCTCCAAGGTTCGGTCCAACACAATGGCCGGAGTCACCGCGAGAGCTGCCGGGACTCATCATGAGCGGATTAGCTTTCGAGAAACTGACGAGTTTGCGAAGAGTTCACAAAGGGGTAGCCGCAGTCATGTTCTTCAGAGCTGCGGGAAATCCTCAATGTTCATTTCTTGCCCAGCTCAGGCTTCCCGCCAACGCTATCCTGTTGTGGGATGTCAGAAGAATAAGAAGCATCCGGTCGTCCGTCGCGAACGACCGTAGTGGAGGAGCCGCGAAACAAGATCAGCACTGATTCCTTTGGCGTTGCCGCTATGTGAGTCTGCGCCTGCGCCTGCGCCACCAAGCCGTTAAAGGTCTGCTCCACGAGTGCGACGAAGCGCGGTGGACCGGAAACGAAGACGAGGCCATTGCCTGGCACGGGTTTGACCACATAGCGCTCGTCGGAGATATCAAGCTTGTCGAGAGCCCCCTTGAACGCATCGAAGCGAATCGACGTCATCAAAAGCATTCGAGTTTGCGATTCTTGTGCAGCAGACACATAGAGCACAAGGCCGTCATAGTACCATTGTAGACCGTAAAGGTTCGTCAAGCGGTCGAGGAACGCGCGCGGTGGCAAATCAGGCATACGTCCGCGAATTCGCCCCTTCACCGCAGGACTGATGTTGACCCTGATATTCAGGTTGTTGCCGAATTCCTGCAACGCTGCAGCGAGCTCCTGATCCAGAACCGTGTATCTATAGGGTGTCGCCGGAAGGGACAGCGGGACTGCATGCGCCGGGTGAATCCCGGTGGACAGAAAAAACCCGGCACAAAGAAGTCTCAAAACATGCAGGGTGACGGGTTGGATAAGCGTTCTCGGCATGTCGCACTGATAAACCAAACGCTGAAATCATCACAAGTGACTAAATTGCCGAAGAGATTTTAGATTGTCGAAATGACGCCGCCGTTAGTCAGCTTGTTGTCAGCTTGCCCCCCTAGGAGTGTTGCGCCGACACCGGGTGATGAATGGGCGGGGCTCGCCCGGTCAGAGAGAGCAACCGAGTCCTTACATGATGATGCCTGTCACGTCGATCTCTGCCACTCTAACGGCTGGCCTCCCCAGGGTCGGATCACCGTCGATTGTCGAGCAGGCCCAGTTTGAGCGCGCCTTAGGGCATGCAGCCGACTCGCTGAAAAACGATGCCGCCGCGGGGCCAGCGAGTGCGGCGCCAGTTGCTGCGGCGATGGATGTTCAGCGCGCGGCTGCGCCGACGAGCGGCATGGGCGATCGCGTGTTGCAGACGATTTCCTCCCTATATCCACACAACACTGTTTCCTTCCCCGCGCTCGACCATGACATAGCCCTTTCGAAGGGCGCTCTACCGGGACCGGCGCAGAAGCTTCCCGTTCCAGGTGAGGCGGGAACCGGAATCTCGGGCATTCCCCAACAAGGGCAAGACTTCGAAACGATGATGGCTGGTCTTCGGGATGTTTACAACGGCGTCACCCAGGTGGCGCTTATCTCCAAAGGCGTCAGCGGCGTCACATCATCCGTGAATAAACTTTTGAAGGAAGGCTGAACCGCGCGCATGATTGGCTTGGCCGAGGGCGAAATCATGCGTGGCCTGTCAGGGTGGCGGTCGGTTAGACTTGTCATGCTGCCAGTTCTCGTCGCCCTCACTGCTTGCAAAGCCGACCTCTACACGCAATTGCAAGAGCGTGAGGCAAATGAAATGCTCGCACTTCTTGAAGACAACGGGGTCGCCGCGATCCGGGTGGTCGCCAAGGATGGAACCAGCACGATCCAGGTTGACGAAAAGCTGCTCGCCTTCTCAATCAACCTTCTGAACGCCAAGGGGCTGCCGCGCCAATCCTTCAAGAACCTCGGTGAGATATTCCAAGGATCAGGCCTGATTGCCTCGCCGACCGAAGAGCGTGCCCGTTACGTGTATGCCCTGAGCGAAGAGTTGTCGCGGACGATCAGCGATATCGATGGCGTTTTTTCTGTACGTGTTCACGTCGTGCTGCCGCATAACGACCTTGTGCGAGCCGGTGCCACGCCATCCTCGGCCTCGGTGTTTATCAGGCACGACGCAAAAACAAATGTCGCGGCTCTGCTGCCAAAGATAAAGATGCTTGTAGCCGACAGCATCGAAGGCCTGTCCTACGATAAGGTGGAAGTGGTTTTGGTGCCGGTAGAACGTTCCGCACACGAGCAACGGCCCGATCCGACTGCTGTTTTGCCACAAGCATCACTACCTCTTCCTGCGCCACTTCTGGCGACCGTAACAGGTTTTGCCGCAGCCGTATTCGCCGTGGCCTGTTATCTCTTGATCGGCGTTGTTACGCGTCGGCGCAAGCAATCAACCGGCGTTTCCAAGGTCGAGGGGCGCCGGGATGCTTCTGCTGTCGAGGCCATTCGCAAAAGAATGCCTGCAATTGGACGTGGGTGACATCTCATTGCCAATGCCTATACAGACCGCCCGACCTGATGGTCCGCACTTTCCGGGCGCGAGCGAGCTTGCGGCTTCGGCCCATCCAACCCGTCTTGCGGCGCGTCTTGATCCAGCGTTATCGGCCGAAACGTTAGTGAAGTTGCAGAAGTGTTCCAGACTGCATCCAAGGCTGGCAGAATTGCTGGGCAACGATGACGTGGATCTGAACCACATCGGCTGCAGGCCGGACCTTCTACGCGGGCATGATCCATATCGAGCGACCCTTCTTGCTGGTAGTATCTGGCATGCCCGTTCGCTGGTCGCGTTTGTCTCTCAGCCTGAGCTTGCCATCCTTGTTAAACGCATCGGCGTGGATGCACACGCATTCGGAATCCGACACCTGCTGCATGCTGTTGACAAAAGACTGATCTCGGACCCAGAAAAACTCGCTCAGCAAATCGAATACGATGGACACGCATGTCTTGGAGCTTGGCTCCAGGACAGTTCAGCGACCGAGCGTAACCGCGTGCTTCTTCGATTGCCCGAGGGGACTGCCGCGGAGACTCCAGCACATGAGCATTGGACCGCCGCCGGCCAATTGCTTTCACTTGTAGTAGCTCATTTTGAGACAGAGACCCCGGTGAAATGACAGTCGAACTTTCCGAGGGGCCAATAGCGCCGCAGATGCGTCCAGTCGGACCACTGATACCCGCGAGCGAGCTCGAAACCTGGCACAGCGCCGCGCAAGCCCTTGCCGCGGCAGAACGGCATCGGCAGCGCGTTCGAAACTGGGCACGCGCGGTTTACCAGCGGGCGTGGGCGCGCGGCCACATGGAGGGCTCGAATGCAGGCACCGAGGAGATGGCAGGGTTGATTGCGGAGACAATCTCCGAAATCGCGCGACGAAAGGCGGCTCTGGAGCAGGAATTGCCGCAGCTCGTGATGGAAATATTGAGCGATCTTATCGGCGCTTTCGATCCGGGCGAGCTATTGGTGAGGGCTGTTCGTCACGCCATAGAGTGTCAATACAGCGGCGCCGACGTTTGCCTTCATGTTTCTCCCATGCAAGTCGACATGCTTGCACGAGAGTTTGCTCGATGCGACGGCCAGGATGGTCGACCAAGGGTGCGGATCGAGCCCGACCCGACATTGTCGCCGCAACGCTGCGTGCTGTGGAGCGAGTACGGCAATGTTGACCTTGGACTTGACGCCCAGATGCGCGCGCTGCGCCTTGGTTTCGGGACGCTCTGTGAGAAAGGCGAGCTATGAGAAAGCCCGTCCCAGAACATAACGCTGACGCCCACACTCGAGCTCTCGTTCCAGCAATCTCGTCTTTGAGGGCTGCGGCCAAGCGAATTGACACGCGTGCGGTGCGCGGTCGGATCACGCGGGCTATCGGCACACTGGTTCATGCCGTCTTGCCAGACACTCGTATTGGGGAACTTTGCCTCCTAGAGGACCCGCGAACCGGGCTGTCGCTCGAGGCCGAGGTGATCGGCCTGTCGGGTGATGGTGTATTGCTGACACCGATCGGGGACTTGGTGGGCCTATCCAGCCGCGCAGAGGTCGTGGCCACTGGCCGAATGCGTGAGGTGCCCGTCGGCGGCGATTTGCTCGGTCGCGTGATCGACAGTCGTTGCCGCCCATTGGACGGCAAAGGCGAAATCAAGACCGTCGAAACTCGGCCCCTGCATGGCAGAGCCCCCAATCCGATGACGAGGCGCATGATTGAGCGGCCATTCCCGCTTGGGGTCCGTGTCCTCGATGGTCTGCTGACGTGCGGCGAGGGCCAGCGGATCGGGATTTATGGCGAGCCAGGTGGTGGCAAGTCGACGCTGTTGTCACAGATCGTAAAGGGTGCCGCCGCTGACGTCGTCATAGTGGCGCTCATAGGCGAACGTGGACGGGAAGTTCGTGAATTCATCGAAAGGAATCTTGGTGAAGAGGGCCTTCTCCGTACGGTCGTCGTGGTTGAAACATCCGACCGCTCGGCGGTAGAGCGTGCGCAATGCGCTCCAATGGCGACTGCGCTCGCGGAATATTTCCGCGATCAAGGCCTACGCGTTGCTCTCATGCTGGATTCGCTGACGCGCTTCTGCCGCGCTATGCGCGAAATAGGCCTTGCTGCGGGTGAGCCGCCGACGCGACGGGGCTTTCCTCCTTCCGTTTTTGGCATGCTGCCAGGCCTGCTCGAGCGCGCCGGCATGGGTGAGCGGGGCTCAATCACGGCCTTCTATACGGTGCTTGTAGAGGGTGATGGCACGGGTGATCCAATCGCCGAGGAATCGCGTGGTATTCTCGATGGCCATGTCATCCTCTCACGCGCTATTGCGGCGCGATCGCATTTCCCCGCTATTGATGTGCTGCAGAGTCGCAGCCGCGTCATGGATGCAGTCGTTTCGGGGACACATCGCAAGGCAGCATCCATTTTCCGCGAGCTCCTGTCGCGCTATGCCGAGACCGAGTTCTTGATCAATGTTGGCGAATACAAGCCAGGTGGAGATCCCCTGACTGACCGGGCTGTCGCGTCAATCGACGAACTGAGGGAGTTTCTGCGCCAGAGCGAAGATGACGCGTCAGATTTCGAGGAGACGGTCGCATGGATGTCGCGTCTGACCGCGTAAACTGGATTCAGTCTTCGAGTATACGGCTTCTGAAGGAAATGCAAGAGCGTCGTGCCCTTGGCGAGCTGTCCAAGAAGGAAGCCCAGCGCGATGTGGCCGCCTCAGCCGTACAAAATGCCTCTAGGGAGCTTGCAATGATACAGCAACATTGTTCAAGAAAAGAAGCAGCGCTCTATCAGCATCTGATGTCACTCGACAACTTGTCTAGCGCAGCGCTCGACCGTCACCGCCTTCACACTGAACAACTTGCCGCTGAGATCAATTCCAGACGGCAGATGCTTGATGATACCCAAATCGCTCAAGAGGAGGCTGAGATGGCGGCGTCCAGGACGAGGGAGCTATGGGTCATATGTTCGGCGGCAAGGGACAAATGGCAACAAATCGAGGACGACGTGCGGCGCGCCGTCGAGACTCATTCGGAGGCCGCAGCCGAGATCGAGGCCGACGATGAGATACTGCTGAAATATGCGAGGGGGTCGCTTGCCTAAATGCCGCGCAACCGGATCCGACGGTCGCAAGAGGTCGTCCGAATGACACGACCGTGCAGTCTTTGATAGGCGCTGCGGTCACACCCGCCATGTTCGAACCAGTTCTGAAACTGTCCCACACGGTTGTCTCGTGGCTCAATGATACAGCAGCGCCGCGCACGCCGTTTCAAAGCCGGATCAACGAGGTGCCGCTATCGGTGCGAACGGCAGGGCTTGTCTGGCAGCAGGAACCTGCTGCCATTCCGATGCTTGACTGCGTCTGGAGAGTGGGAGCCGAAACGGTCATCTTGTCACTGTCGCGCCCGCTCGTAGAGGAGTTCATCACGACAGTGCAGAACGGCTTGGCCTTCCCTTCCGAGCCAACTGCTTCGCTAATTCTCGAACTCGCTCTGGAGCCGCTTGTCACTCGACTGGAGGAGACGACGCGTCTGAACGTGCAACTCGTGCGGGTATGCGAAGCCACGATGCTGGCTCCTCATCTTGAACTCGACATCATTTTCGGCGCGGTCAAGGGCAAGGGCCGTCTATTCCTGTTCACGCCACTTGACGGCTTAGTACCGCCTGCGTTTCGCGCGCTAGGCGAACTGCTTGCCCAGTTGCCGCGGCAGCTGGGCGGGCTGCCTCCAGAGCTCCCGCTCATTGTTGCAGGAGAGGTCGGCACGCTTCGCCTTCCTGCGGCGCTTCTTCGAAGCGCATGTGTCGGTGATGCATTGTTGCCCGATATTGCGCCGTTCGGCCGCGGCCAGATCACCCTAGCTGTCGGCCAGTTGTGCGCCGAGGCGGATCTTGACGGCGATGAATTAATCTTGCGGGGGCCTTTCCGCCCGCGACCGTGTCCTTTGGAGAGTGCGCATATGACACAACCCGGATCGCAACTGGAGCTTACTAAGGATCTCGACGATGTCGAGATCGTGCTTGTCTTTGAATGCGGCCGCTGGCCTATTTCTCTTGGGGAATTAAGAAGTGCCGGCGAAGGGCATATTTTTGAACTTGGATGGCCGATCGACGGCCCGGTCGACATAGTGGCCAATGGTCAGCGTATCGGGCGTGGCGACATTGTCCGCATCGGAGAAGAGCTGGGCATCAGGCTCCGTGGCGGGTTTGCATGCAATGAGTGAAGCTCAGCCGACAATCCTGGCGCTTCTTGCGGTTACCGCCGGACTCGGTCTGCTGGTTTTAGCAGTTGCCACGACAACGGCCTTTGTAAAGGTATCAATTGTTCTTTTCCTCGTCCGCAATGCGCTCGGGACCCAGACCATACCACCCAATGTGGTGCTGTACGCCGCGGCGATGATCCTCACTATGTTCGTTAGTGCGCCCGTTGCTGAGCAGACCTATGACCGCATGTCGGATCCCAAGCTCCACTATCAGACATTCGACGACTGGGTAAGCGCCGCTAAAGCCGGAAGTGAGCCCTTGCGCGAGCATCTCAAGAAATTCACAAATGAAGAGCAGCGGCGATTTTTCCTATCTTCGACAGAAAAGGTCTGGCCAGAGGAAATGCACGCTGCAGCCACGCCTGATGACTTTGCAATACTTGTACCATCTTTCTTGCTATCAGAATTGAAGCGCGGATTTGAGATAGGATTTCTACTTTATCTGCCTTTTATTGTTATAGATCTGATAGTGACAACTATCTTGATGGCAATGGGTATGTCGATGGTCTCACCAACTGTTATATCTGTTCCGTTCAAGATCTTCTTGTTTGTTGCCATTGATGGTTGGTCAAAATTGATGCATGGGCTTGTGCTGAGTTATACGTTACCGGGAGGCTGATCATCACTGAATCCAGCATCATTACTCTTATGAGCCAATCACTGGTGGTTTTCATGATCTGGATTCTACCGCCGCTCATTGCATCAGTGGTTGTCGGCCTCGTCATCGGCATCCTCCAGGCGGCGACGCAGATCCAGGATGAAAGCTTGCCGCTCACCGTGAAGCTTCTGGTCGTTGTCGCGGTGATTGGGCTGTTTGCTCCTGTGCTAAGCGCCCCGCTCATAGAGCTAGCCGATCAGATCTTCACCGAGTTTCCCGCAATGACACTTAGCTACTAGTCCGCCCCATGGACGCGCCATCGGCCGATATTCAAATTCTGATCCAGACGGCTTTCGAACTCGTCGTTGCGGCAGGTCTTGGGGCAGCCCGCGCGATGGGCATCATGCTGATCTTTCCCGTATTCACACGCTCGCAGATCAGTGGGCTGATCCGGGGCTGTTTGGCTGTTGGCTTCGCACTACCATGCCTGGCACACGTCAGCGGCGGATTGCCGGCGCTGGATCCTGATACGCGCCTGATCCAGCTAACCCTGCTCGGATTCAAGGAAGTTTTTGTCGGTGTACTCCTTGGCACTTTTCTTGGCATTCCGCTTTGGGGCCTTCAGGCTGCCGGGGAGCTTATCGACAACCAACGCGGCATCAGCAGCCCGACCGCTTCGGCCGATCCCGCGACGAACAGTCAGGCTTCCGCGATGGGCGTTTTTCTGGGGATCACTGCGATTGCCATATTCGTCGGATCAGGAGGCCTGGAAACTTTGATCAGTGTCCTGTACCGCAGCTACTTGATCTGGCCGGTGTATCAGTTTCACCCGACACTGAGCGGGCCAGGAGCAATGGAGTTGTTGGGGCTTCTCGACAGCATAATGCGCACGGCATTATTGGTTTCGGGGCCTGTCGTGTTCTTCCTGATACTGATTGATATATCGATGATGCTGCTGCGTCGCTTTGCCCCGCAATTTAAGGCGAGCCAACTGTCTCCGGCAATCAAGAACATTGTCTTTCCAGTTCTCATGGTCACCTACGCTGCCTATCTGGTGGAGAGCATGAAACTGGAGGTCACACGTGCCAACGGCGTGCTGGAGTGGTTCGACAAATTGCTGCCATGAGCGACACAAGTGAAGAGAAGACACACGCCGCCAGCCCGAAGAAGTTAAGTGAAGCGCGCAAAAAAGGACAGCTGCCACGTAGCTCCGATTTCGTCCGCGCGGTCGGGACTTGCGCTGGGCTCGGCTACCTTTGGCTAAGAGGCAGCGTGATCGAGGACAAATGCCGGGAAGCGCTCCTATTAGCCACCAAGTTGCAGAGCCTACCTTTCGATACCGCGGTGCCGCAGGCATTGGTTGTGCTCGTCCAACTCACAGTCGCGGCTGTTGGCCCGCTGCTTGGAACCCTTGTCGCCGCGGTGATTTTGGCCAGCCTGCTAGCCAATGGTGGATTTGTCTTCTCTCTGGAGCCGATGAAGCTCAGCTTTAAGAAAATTGACCCCTTTGAAGGGCTGAAGCGCTTGGGGTCTGCTCGTTCCATGGTCGAAGTCTGCAAGACCATGTTCAAGGTATTGGTTCTCAGCGCAACCTTTTCCATTGTCCTTCTCGGGATGTGGAAGACAATGGTCCCTCTGCCGATCTGCGGCATGGGCTGTGTTGGCCTCATCTTTATGGAGACAAAATTGCTGATGGGAATTGGCGCCGGCGCACTGCTGGTCGGCGGACTGATCGATCTTCTGCTCCAGCGCGCGTTGTATCTGCGCGAAATGCGCATGACCAATACCGAAGTGACGCGCGAGTCGAAGGATCAGCAAGGAGCGCCAGAGTTGAAAGGTGAACAGCGTCGCATCCGCGAGGAGGCGGCCGACGAGCCTGCGCTTGGCGTGCATCGCGCCACGCTGGTCTTAACAGGAAGGGCGGTCCTGATCGGTCTGCGTTACGTTCGCGGTGAAACCGGGGTGCCGTTCTTAGTTTGCCGTGCCGAAGGTGAGCGCGTTTCACATGTGTTGAGCGAGGCGCGGGCACTACGCCTGACGATCGTCCATGACCATGTCTTAGCGCGTCAGCTGATAGGCACTACAAAACTCGGCCACGCGGTTCCTATGCAATATTTCCAGCCTGTCGCGAAAGCATTCTTTGCCGCAGGCTTGGCCTAGTCATGGAAGTCCACGACTGCCCAGTTCAAAACTGACCTGGCTCCATGCTAGTGGCAAATGTCGGCTGGCCATCCGTGCCCCAGTGTCTCTGTCAGGCCAACCGCGCAACCGCGGGCCTGGGGCAATCACTCCCCTCGGATCTGCCACCCAGCAACTACGGCAAGTCCTCCGGGCATGACCTTGCAGCCTCTGCTGGCCGGTGCGTGGCGCAGTCCGAGGTTTTGAGGCCGGCAGTGCGGATTTGATTGGTGCAGCCGTTGGAATGCCCTCGTCAGCTAGTCGTCAACTAAGCGCCCTATGTTGAACAGCCGTGCTAACTTGAGCTCGGTTGCGAAACATAGGAGTACGAATCGTCATGTATGGTCGAATTGGTGGCTCATCCGATAGTTACCGCGCGCATAATGCCGGCGAGCAATCGGATGCAGGAAGCGAAGGGTTCGCGGACACATTTGCCCGAATGCACTTATCCGGATCGGAAGGTAGCGGCGCCTCATCATCGGCGGCTCCCCAAGCATACTCCCTCAATTCCCGACCTCCTGTGGTGGAGATCAACAGGACTTCCTTCAGGAGACAGGTGAGGCAATTTCATGGTGATGAAATCACGCACATCGCCGACAATCCTCAAGAGTATTCGGAGTTCGTATCGTCACGAGCCAGGCGCACCGCGGACGTTGCTCAGCAATATGGCATCCGTCGAGATACGGAGCACGCGCGATATTTCAGTTACCAATTGGGAGACCGGAGTGCCGGACTGCTGAGAATGGAAGGCGGATTCAGCATGAACGAGTTCGAATCGGAAAGTTGGCGGGAACAATTTCCTGGTCGAACTGAGGTCACTTCCATAGTGGATCTTCAAGTCGCCCATCCGCTCGTCGAAAATGCGGGCGATATTCTGCTGGAGCATCAACTTCGGATAGACGGCGACCGACCGTTGCTGAATTGGCGTGCGGCTAATCCGGAAGCACAAGCGCGCGCGCAGACGATGGGGTTTGTTGAAGTGGATCATGGCGACCTGGTGCTTGACCCTACGCAGCATCCCGACAAATGGACGAAGAACAGTGCCGGTGAGTGGCAGCGTGCAGGCAAACCTCCACTCTATCTCCACAAAACCGAGGATAGCGACAGCAGCGATAGCGGGTCCGACGACGATTTCATGTGATTTGTCGACCCGCCGCCGAGCCTTGCAACTGGTGACGGTTGCAAGGCTGTTGGCAGTGAATGCTAATTGTCCGGCGACAGCCCCGCCTTAGCGCCAGCGCCGCCGAGCAATCCAGCCCATCTCCCAGACAATAAACTGCGGATGCGCATCGTGGGTGCTTGCGAGCGGATTGTATTCGGGCCGGAACTCCGCCTCTTGGAACCGAGCTCTCCCGAATCCAATTTTCTCCACCACACCGTTGGGTCGTTGCGATGCGCCGATCCCGATCGGATCGGCTATGCCTGCTCCGCGCTCGCAGGAAGACCTTCCGCCTCGATCTTGGCGGCGCGATCTCGGCGATAAGTTGGATGGGAGGCAAGATACGCCGCCACGTCAACAGCCGGTAACGCGACATCGCAAATCGGCCCTGACGGTAGCCGATCGACTCCAATCGCCGGACCGCAACTCGCGCAGCGGCATTCGCGGTTTGGCCAGGAGAAATGCTCGCTGACTCACAGCGTGGCCGGCCGCATTCTGAGTGCCCTGTCATGCAGCCTGCGCCGACGGGAGCTCGGCACGCGAATGGCGTGGTTGGCGGCCAAGCCCTGAGGTCAACAAGGACTTACAGAAAGCGGGGGTGAGTTTGCCGCGATGAATTATGACCTTCTCGCGACCGGACCTAGCATCGGCTTCCTCTCGCTCTCGATTGTAGCCGCGCTGTTCGTTGGATTTAACGTGGCAAGCGGTGAATTCGGAATCAGCCAGCCCTTCCAAGTTTCTGGCCATGACGGGGCGACTCGTGTGGATGTGCACCCACATCGGGCTCGGCATCGCACCATTGACCAGCATCTTGGGCTGCAGCTTCATCTCAAACAGCTTTCCTGGCTCGCCACGCAGCGCGACCGGTGCCTCCGGCGGCATCAATTCGTCGGCATTGCACAAATGTTCCAGGTATTTTTGCGCCGGAAATGCGTAGGTCTTCATGCAATCAGTCGTAATGCCGGCTTTTCCTTCATTCAATGCGTTGGCCTGTCCCAGCACCATGTTCAGCAACCCTTTGAGCTGGTCTGTGCGTTCGTGCACTTTGGGTAGCTGGGTGGAGGTGAGTAGCAGGCGTACATTACGCCCCTGCAACCCGGCGAGACAGGTTTGCATCTCAATGGCCTGGGCTCGCAGGTACTGGGCCACATCGTCCACGACCTTACCGGCCTCCTCAGGCTTCATCTGGCGCACTTGGGAGACGACGCTTTGCTGACCGGCCAGATCGAACTGCAAAAGTTCGTCCAATCGTTTGAGCCGCTCCGTCAATACCTCCATTGACAACGCGGCGCCCCCGATTGTCGAGCCTGCCCCCGACGAACTCGCAGCCACCTCTTGCGCTCTCACCTGTGTACTCGCAACTTGATCCGAGCGCGCGAGAACCTTGGCTGCTGGCACTGTGCCGGCGTTCGCAGCGACTGGTGTTGATGGCTGCCCGGCGGCAGAAGTCCCGGCGCGAGCTGCCGACTTATGCTTTGACTTCCCTTTCCTTCGCGCTGTAGTGCCTTCTGACACTGCAGCCGTACCAGCAGTGTCAGCCGGTATCGCAGCGCCTGCCCTGGCCGGCATCGCAGCGCCCGCCTGGGCCTGTGGCGCCATGATGGCTGACGGCGGAGACTGCAGGTTCAACAAGTGCATGGCATCGTGCGCAGTGATCCATGCATCGTCCACGATCCGTTCGAACAGTTTCAATGGGAGGCCGGCATCTGGGTAGGTATGGCTTAGCTTGGTATGCACCTCGTGCAACGCCAATCCAAAATCCGAAAGCCGCTCCATGATTTTTTCTACAACCGCGCAATCATGAGCGTTGAGTGTTTTGCCATCATCCATTATGCCCTTCGCCAAAGAGAGGGCGCGAAGAGCTTCTTGAGCGGCGCTTGCCATCAGCTGCACCACTCCATTTCGACCGACGAGGAGTTCCTTCAAATCTGGCTCGAACCTGCTCGCCCGCAGTTCAATCTTGGCCCGCGCAAGACCGATCCGCTCACGGACCAGCCAGATCCTGACACTCAGTACCGAGCCGGCACGCAGCCGCAGTGCGCACCGCTCGGCTTCCCGCATCACGGGCGTTCCACTGGATAGGCTAGCGGTGGCAGCGCAGGCGGATCGCTGCCGTTCGGAGCGCCATGCCTTTTTTTCCCACCACTTAATTGCCGCCGTATGGTGGTTCTCCACATTTAAAATCAACAGCTCCTGCCGGTCCGCCTGGGAGTAGGAGTAGAGTTTATCGACCATACCTGCCGCTTTCTTGGTCTTTTTGTCCAATTTCGTGATCGTCGACAGGCCAAGTTTGTCTACTTCATTCGCGGCGTCGCACACGATCTGGCAACATCTACGCACCTTGTCGTCTGGCATAATTGTCTGCGCCTCAGCCGCAGGCAGGCTAGCGCGGTACTCCAGAATTGCTGAGGCTGCATCGACGACCCCACTGATCAGCTCCACCGCCTCCTCGGGGACGTCGGTTTTCCTGGCCGCAGCCTCGCAATCAGTCAGTTGTTGAACAAGACTGTTCATTCTGAGCTGTGTCGGACTGATATCTTTATTTGACGATGAGCTGGTGCCTTCCACCTGCGCGGTTGATAGTTGGCTACCGACCGGCGCCATGGCTTCGCCCTCAGACATGGAGGGAGAACCGCGCCGCCTTGCGGCTGCGCCACGTGGCGCTACGGTTCCGCGTGGTGGCGCAGCGGCTCCACGTGGCGGTGTGTTCAGGATTTGATCTTCGCCAATCGAGGCGCCTGGCAGACTTTCGCGGGCATCGCCTGGACCGCGCGCAACTGGAAGGGAGGAGGGCCTCCTATCGGCGTCCCCAGAGCGCATCTGCTCCACAACGGAATCGAATGACTGTCCACCTTCTCCCGCAGCAAGACTTGATTGCGAAAGGGAACTGCTCGCCCGCCCCGCGCGGCTGGCTCCAGTTTCAGCCTGCGATTTCCGTGGTCGGCCAATGCCCTTCATATTGCGTCTCCGTAGTAGGCGAGAATGTGCTGCTATTGTGCTGGCGGCTGACGAGACCAGCGGCATCTTTCGGTTAACGTCACGGTCAGCCAGACCCGCGACGGCGTAATGTTCCCGCCAAAGTGCTTCTCAGTAGCAGGCCAAGATTGGCCCGAGCTCACAGGACTTTCGCAACGTTGCCATCGATGTCCTGAGATTATCAGCGCTTCAGTCCGCCGATTTCCAGGAACAGCGAATGAAATCAGACCAACTCGGCTAGCTCCCCTTCCTAGACACGTGCCTGACGATTTTATTGATGCGTCACTCCTCTCGTTCGCCACCGACAAAGTCACACATTTGCTTCAGAGAAGCGTGTGCGTTGCGTATCACGCGGACCATTTCGATCTATAGTTACAAAAAGTGTCGAGACGGGACCTTTGGATCCGAAGGTCAGGCACGGCCGGCCTAGATAGACCGCTTGGCTGACGATTAGCTGACGATGGGAGTTCTCACGAACAGGGCAAGAAAATCCGACCGCTTCAAGCTTTCGATATGGTGAGAAGAGGATCCGCACCGGCCTCCCAAAGCCGGCAGACCATCCCATGTTCGTACGGTCGCCGACCTTCTCGAAGCCAATGAGCTCACCGCGCCGGGCCGTGATGTGCAGGCGAGAGAATGGTGATGCAAAGACCGAGTTCCTGCTCGTTGCGTGCGCCCGTGGAGCCAGCAAGAATACGGTCATTGCGGTCATGCAGCACGTGGACCGTGTCTCCTGTTCGACACCACAGCATCGAGGATGCAAACGAGCTGCTGCGGCTGCCATTCGGTCGCGGCATGCGTGGACGGCGGGATTGGCCGAACAGCCGAGATCGTGGTCGACTGTTCGATGCGAGAGCAACATCCTGCAGAGCATACGTTTTTGCGCTGGCCGGTTTTTGTCAAAAGCCGTCAGGTTCTCGAAAGCTCCCGCCCTTAGCTTGATCGAGGCTAACCTTTAACACGTCGCCGCCAATGGCAAATGCCGGAGTACCTGATGATAGCAGCAATTGGGAGTGGAGTTGGCAACCTCGGGACTTCCTTGATCCGAAAGGGCCATGGGGATTCGAAATCCGAGCATTCTGGTGATGGCAAGCCGGCTGATGGCAATGATGGCAAGCCAGCTGGTGGGAATGATGGCAAGGCAGCTGGCGGGAACGATCGGGCGGATAACCGGACCGTTTCAAATGATCAACTTCAAGACAACTCACAGTCTGCAGCACAAAGTGAAGCCTTCCAAAGTATCCTGCGATCGTTCGCGTTCCAATTCGCGAACGATGCGATGGCTGAGGCCGATGAAGCTTTGGATGACACAGAAGATGCCTGACGCGGGAAATCCGGCGTGAGGTCATACAGGCCGTTATTGACGGCACAACTCCAACAGAAAAAGGAATGATCATGGCTGCAGTTGATAATAATAAAAAATCAGGCAATACCAATACCAGTAGCGCCGGCAATACCGATAAAACTAACAGTGGCACTCCCGGCAATACAAGCGGAGCTGATGCTACTGCTTTTCAGGCGCAAGTGCAGGAACTAACCAATGTTAGCTTGGAGGCGACGAAAAGGAGTGTCCAGTTGCGCACTCTAACGACCAATCTCCAGACCATCAAGAAGGCCGCCGACGAACGCGTTTCGTAATGTCGGAAGCGGGTTTTAGACTGCCCCCTAGCGCGTCTCCTTATTGACGCGACGTAGTCCCGAAATGAGCCGCATGGCAATTGCCATGCGGCTTCTATCCTGTTTGAGAGATGCTCTGTGGATGACGCCGTTTCCCTCCGTTTCGAAGTGCGTTCGGGGCACTATTGCGGTCTGACCGGCAAGACGGATCTTCAAAAGTGTTTAATCGGCAGCGGCTTCGATGCCGATTTGGTCTTTGTCGAGCAGGGACTGGCACCGCATCACCTTCGTGTAACTCTTCTTGGCAAGTCGATCGAACTGGAGGCGCTTGCACCCGGACTCAGTATCGAGGGCAACCGGAATATCGCCGCAGGCCAGTCCGTTGTTGTGCCCCTTCCTGTCGTCCTGCTCGTAGGCGAGATGTCCATTGCTTTGTCCGTGCAGGATGCAGAGCCGCCTGGTTCGACCGGCATACCGCGCCTACCGATCGGTGTGCTCGCCATGGTCATAATCAGCTCACTCGGGATCGGCGCGCTTTCAGGCACGATCTCCTATCTTGGCAATGCAAGTGGATCGAGCCCCAATTCACTTCGGGCTGAAGTCGCGTCCAGAACGATCAGTCACCGCGCTGACAATGAACTTACGGAGGCAGCGGCCCAAGAGCTGCAGGAGGAAGTCGATCGAGCGGGTCTTCTCGACGTCAAGATTGGGTCGGCAAAGGGTGTTGTGACCGCCGAAGGCACCGTCACGTCTGAATCGGTCATCAGTTGGCAGAAGCTTCAGCAATCGTTCGATCGTCGCACCAAGGGTACTCTAACACTGGTGAACGGAGTGCTCATCAAAGAGGAGAAGGCGCCATCCGCAATCGCGGTCGAAGCTGTGTGGCATGGGGTCCAACCATATATTGTCATCGACAGCGAGAAGTATTTTGTCGGCGCCATTTTGGCTGATGGATGGGTGGTCGAACGTATTGAGGACAGCCGTGTGCTGCTGAGCAGGAATGGCCGCATTGCTGCTCTCCAATATTGAAAGCTCGCAGGCCCCATCAAGCAGCACTCTATGGCCAGCCAAACATCCTGTCGCGCTCGGTGCTGACAAGCTGGCTGCGTTGGAAACATTTGCTGCCCAGCCATTTCGCGCCTGCTTGTGGCTCTCATGCAGGGTCACGCGCTGGCCAAGGCTGAGGCGCCTTCGGAGTTCGAAAGCCACGTTTCATGGCGTAACAGCAGAGTAAGTCTCAACCGATTGCAAAGGTGTCTCGATGGCCAACGTCCTGCGTGACTTCATCAAGCGTGCGCCGGCCAGCCCGGATTTAATGGTTGCGTTGATGCTGCTTCTGGCTGTCGCGATGATGGTCATGCCTATCCCGGTCGTGGTGGTCGACGCCCTGATAGGATTCAATATGGGGTTGGCCATACTGCTGATGATGGTTGCCCTGTATGTCAGTACTCCACTTGATTTTTCCTCTTTGCCCGGCGTTATTTTGATTTCCACTGTATTCCGTCTCGCGCTCACGGTCGCAACGACGCGACTGATCCTGGCCGAGGGGGAGGCCGGCAGCATTATTCATACTTTTGGCGATTTCGTCATTTCAGGCAATATCGTGGTGGGTTTCGTCATATTTCTGGTCGTCACCATGGTGCAATTCATGGTCCTCGCGAAGGGTGCCGAACGGGTGGCAGAAGTGGCGGCGCGTTTCACGCTGGATGCTCTGCCGGGCAAGCAAATGGCGGTCGACGCAGAGCTACGCAACGGCCACATCGATGCCAACGAATCCCGCCGGCGGCGCGCCGAATTGGAGAAGGAAAGCCAACTCTATGGCGCGATGGACGGCGCGATGAAATTTGTGAAGGGCGATTCCATCGCCGGGCTGGTGGTTATCTGCATCAACATGCTGGGTGGAATTTCGATCGGCCTGCTCTCCAAGGGCATGTCCTTCGGCGAGGTACTGCATCACTACACTCTGCTGACGATAGGCGATGCATTGATATCGCAGATTCCGGCCCTTCTGCTCTCCATTACTGCGGCGACCATCGTCACCCGTGTGACTGGGACGGCGAGGATCAACCTCGGTACAGAAATGGTCAGTCAGCTCACGGCCAGCACTCGAGCCTTGCGACTGGCGGCCGGCGTCCTGGTTGTAATGGGGTTCGTTCCTGGGTTTCCCCTCCCCGTCTTTCTGATGCTGGCCGCAGTGTTCGCTGCGGTAAGCATTGTCAAGGCTGATGTGCTGGGCGCCGGCACTGCCGATGCGAAAGGTGGAACTGCAGCGGAGCCTAAGCAAGCCGCGCCTGCGAAGGAATTCCCGATCGCATTTTTTCTAGCGCCAGATCTTATGCAGGCGGTCGATCAAGCCGAATTGCAAAAACATATTGGGCGCGTTTCGCTCCTGGTCACAGCCGATCTGGGCATTATCGTTCCTCGCATCCCTGTCTTGGTTGACGAGCAGCTGCCTGAATCGCAATTCCGAATTGATGTCGAGGGCGTGCCAGTCGAACAGGACGCCTTAGATCCAAACCAGATGGCGCTCCGAGCCGATGTAGCGCACGTCGACTCGAGCGGTGTCCCCCTTAGACGTGAGCCGAAAACGGACAGACTCCCGGTTGAACATACCCCTGCAAAGGCCCTTACGGGCGCCGGCACGGAGCATAGGGCTCCCGGCGAACTCCTCGCCTTGCGCGTCCATGCAGCGTTGACCCGCTACGCACCGCGATTGGTGGGCATCCAAGAGACCCGACATTTCCTGGGCCGAATGGAGCAGGAATATTCTGAGCTTGTGAAAGAGGTGCTACGCACGACGCCGATTCCTCGGATTGCCGATGTTCTGCGCCGCCTCCTGGAGGAAGGTATCCCAATCCGCCACACCCGTCTCGTGTTGGAGGCATTGGCCGAATGGAGCGAGCGTGAGCAGAACGTTGCCCTGCTGACGGAATATGTCCGTTCTGGTTTGAAGCGACAGATCTGCCACCGCCATGCCAACACGGAGGGCATCGTGTCCGCCCTGGTCGTCGAGCGCGAGAGCGAGGATGTGATGCGTGGCGCGGTTCGAGATTCGGATGCAGGCCCCTATCTCGCACTGGAGGATCGGCAAAGCGAAGCGATGCTATCACAGATACGTCAGGTCCTTTCGAACGCAGAACCGGGTCAAACCCGCCCTATTCTGTTGACGTCGATGGATGTCCGACGTTTCGTCCGCGGCTTTCTGACGCGAAACGGGGTTGATCTCGCCGTGCTGTCTTATCAAGACCTCGCCTCCGACTTTACAATTCGCCCCGCAGGATCCGTCACACTCCCGCACGGATCGAACAGCGGATTGTTAGAGTAGTCCCACCTTTCCTAACTGAACGCCACGCGCCTCCCCGATAACTGAGAGATAACATGAATAGTAATACAGTTTCTCCATCGCCTATGTTTCTGCGCCGGAACTCACTTCTTTTTGCCGTACTCGCCATTCTGCCTTTGGGCGGTTGCGCCAGCTGGCAAAAGCCGGCTCTTTCCGTGCAGGAGACATCTTCCCCCGAGTTGCTCAGCGCCGATCAAATCGATCCGGCTATGCGCGAACGCATTTTGCGCGAAGTTGGTCAGGATGTTCAAGAGCGGGCTTTGCGGGATGAGGTGAAGCAGCACCCGGACAATGTTGATGCGGCGATACGACTTACAAATGCCTTGGTGGGCCAGAAGCGCCCGCACGAAGCGGTTGAGGTGCTCGACAGCGTCTTGGTTGCAGCCCCAGGAAACGTACGTGCATTGAATGCGAAGGGCGTGATTTTGGACATTGAGGGGCGGCATGACGCGGCACAGGCCCTGTATCGGCGAGCTCTCGAAAACGAGCCAGGCAATCAGATGGTGCAGCATAACTTCAATCTGTCGCTTGCCTTTAACGGCAAGTCCGAACAACCAAGGTTAGCACGATCGCAATAGGTGGGCACAGTGCATGCGCAGCCTGTTCCCCGGCTCGAACACGCGCTCGGCTCCCATCATAGATGGCCCCCTGAAGAGAGCCATATCTATGCAAAACAGTTGCTCCAGATCTGGCCGGCAGAGATCGGCAGGAGAGCCGGATGACATCACGCGGCCACCCGCAAGGCCACCCGCCTCGCTTCGTTGCCAGAGCGCCCTCTCCCTCGCCGGTCACCGTCTCGCAATGCGGCGACCTGGCTTAAGGCGGTCGACCGAGCGCCCGATGCAGTAGCCATGAATACGTAACGCAGCGATGGACCCGCCGGATCGTGTCGCGCTTGTGCTGGCCGTCCCTGCCATTACAGCACGGTGATTGTAGCTGGATCATATTCTAGAGGCATCGATGGTGTGGATGCCTTCGATCCAAACAATCGATTTGTTGAATTCGTCCGCCTGAGGAAATTAGCTGCGGCGATCCGACTTCCGACGCCTGCAGGCGCAAAACCAACAGCGTGAGCGCTGCGGGTCCGGAGGCAGGCTGCAAAGTGCAATCACCAGCGCTGATAAGCGGCAAGTGAAGAATGTATCGCTCGGGCAACTCCTGTGTTGTGCACGGTTGCCCCGCGAGGTGAACTGTAGCAGCTTGGCAGCTCAGCGTTCACGAAAGGAGAAAAGATTTGGGGCCAAGCAAAGACCGGCTTTTTTGATTGTCTTGCTGTATCGCTATGGTGGGGCGGGCGCGACCGCTCCCATAATTCAATACGCTGCCTTTAGCGATGGACGATGACGGGATGCGTCGCCGAGACTTCAATGGTGGAGGAGCAGCGCACCCGTCGATCCATTTGCTTTCAGCGGCAACCGCCACTATGAAGCGACACTTCGCCCAACTGTGTTTCAAGCTGCCCGGAGAAGTTTATGACAGAAGAACCCCACAAGACCGACATCCTCATCGAGCTCACTGCCGATGTTGTATCAGCCTACGTCTCCAACAACCCCGTCCCGGCGGGGGAGCTTCCTGCCCTGATCGCCCAAGTGCACGGGGCTCTAAACGGCACGGCTGGACTCATACCGGCAGAAGAGCCTGTGCCTGTAAAAAAACCTGCTGTCCCGATCAAAAAGTCGATCGAACCGGACTACATCATTAGCCTTGAAGACGGCAAGAAATTCAAATCGCTAAAGCGCCATCTGGCGACGCACTATGGTCTGACCCCAGACGAATATCGCGCCAAATGGGGTCTGCCGTCGGATTATCCCATGGTGGCGCCGAATTACGCCGCTGCGCGCTCCGCCTTGGCCAAGACCATGGGACTCGGCCGCAAACCGAAAGAGCCGGAAGCCCCAGCCACGGCGCCGGCGAAACGGACCCGCAAGAAGGTCGCAGCCTAAATCCGTATCAACAGTCGTTCGGACGCGCAGCAGCCGTTGGCCCAATCTGCGCGGAATCAAAGGGCGGGGATGAGCCCCGCCTTTCCCGTCCAAGAGCCTCATTTCCAGAGTAATTCATGATGGCTCCAGCAATCCCTGCCGCGGCATTAACTTGCATGCTCCGGCCCGGGTTTCGAGCCGTCAATGCGTTCCGGCGATGACGAACCTTGCCAAGGCTTTCCCGGACCGTTAGCCAGCCTTGCTGAGGCTGCCTGCAGAGGACTTTCCCGTGCGGCGATCCTGTTCCACCTCGTAGTTGATCTTCTGGCCCTCATTAAGGGTCGACAGGCCCGCTCGTTCAACAGCGGAAATGTGGACAAAGACATCCTGACCGCCGTTGTCAGGCTGAATAAAACCAAAACCCTTCGTGCTGTTGAACCACTTCACCGTTCCAGTCGCCATATCCATTCCTTTGTAATAAGTCGCAACTTAGGCAGGCCATTCACGCCAGCCTGATTTGTACACGAGACTTTAGGCGCATCAAAATCGGAAAATTGCAAGGCCCACTCGATCGCCTGATCTCCAGCAGCAACTGCAACATATGCGAGGCGCGTGCCAGACGAGGCGTATGCCAGACGTTTCGTCGTGCGCTGTCGCTCGAACGTTGACAGAAACAATGACACACCTTGCAAACTCGGCACATCTTGTGGACGTGCTCGGGTCGCTTCTCGACTGCGATACCCGCTCCTGACCGGGTATCGTCGGCCAAAATGAGAGTTTTTGTCATGTGCCGCCAGACCGAAAGATCAGGCGCGCAGCGACCTGCACATTCAAACCGGAACCCGCGAACCTCGATTAGCTTCTGCCTGCTCCGAAGGGCGGTAGCCTGCTCTGAGGCGGGCCACTGTCGGGTTGAAAACCAACTGTCGGGTTCGGAACCCCAGATTGTCGGCAAGGTACGCGCCGCCCACTGGTTGGCCAAAGGGGCACTGGCTCCTGATCCTGCCGCCATGCTCGCCCGATCTCAACCCGATCAAGACAGGTCTGCTCAAAACTCAAGGCGCGGCTGCGGAAGAAGGCGGCCAAAACTTTCGACGCTCTCTGCGGAACTCTCGGCGATATCTGCCAGCTGTAGGAGCCAAATCAAAAACCATTAATTGCGACAGGTGATTTTATGACATTCATTGCGAAGAGGCCAGAATGAACAGCGGAAGAGAGTAGCAGCTCTCTGGTCGCGGCGAGGTGGATCGTCGACACGATCGGCACCTGGCCCGTGCGGGGATCGCACCGCAGCCAGCACCAGAGCCAGACCTTGACCGCTTGCCTTGCTCAGGCGCCACAACAACGAGTGGCTGGAAGCAGATCCACGTGAACTCAGCGATATCGATCAGACGATGCTTACCCTCATGAAAGCCGATCCCGACGCTGTCCAGCGCCGCGAAATCCTGACCAGCATATGGCGCATCGGATGCCACCGCCTGCACACTCACCATCGACATGCCGGAACTCGGAACCAAAGGCCGCAAGCCTCGCCGGCCTCGGCAAAATGGAGCGGCCGCGCCTTCATCCGGGGCGGCCGGGCCAATGTTCGCCAGGCCCTCTACATGCCCGGCCCTTCGCCCTGCGCTTCAACCCCGACCTCAAGGCAAAATACCAGGCGCTAAAGGCGGCAGGCAAACCCGCAAAGGTCATCATCTTGTTGCGAAAGCTCCTCATCCTAGCAAACGCTCTCCTCAAGGCGCAGCGAAAATGGCCCCTAAAACCCTTGACCGAAACGGATACCTTAGCCTTTCAGGTGAGGCGGGCCGAGATAGACCAACCGCGGGTTTAACTTCGCGAGTTTAAGCTGATTATGCCGATGCAACTCTAGCGCCTGCGCGACCGTTTTAGCTTCCATCAACAAGGCGGCAGGCTGGGAGGAAGTACCCTCCCCTGCCGCGAACAAGCTTTGGACAAAGCCCCACCTTGTCCGTAATGTGATCGGGAGGCCGGGGCGCGGCGGTGCTCAGCGGATGTGACGCGCGAGATCTGCGACCCTACCCATCAGCACTTCCATCGGTCCTCGCTGGAAGATGCGCAGCCAAAGCACCGCAAAAGTGCTGATAACCACAACGAAGCCAAAGAGCGTGGACAGGCTCTCGTCTTTGAAAATGTTTATCTTCATAAGATAGGCTATTCCCGCAATGTGCAGCACATAGGCCGTCAAAGACATCGAGCCGACTGCGATTATTGGCCAGACCAGCTTTCGCAGACGCGGGAGCGCATCCACAGCGAGCATGCAAGCCGCCAAGATGATCATTGCGCAACCGGTGCTGCCCACGATCGAAAGCGTCGTTTCGCTATGAGGTGCGGCTATCCATGACGACTTGACTATAAATGACGACTTGGAAGGCTCAAAAGCGCCGTCAACGTCAGACCACCACAAGGAGGTTTCAGTCAAAGCGCGGGAACTCAGCGCGAGCAAGGATCCCCCATGGCCCAACACGGCCAGCGCGACCCCCGCCAGACCAAGGCGCCAATGCGCTGCTAGCGTATTAAGATTAAGGCGCGCGATGGCCATGCCAGCGATGAGGAAAGGAACCCAGGTCACCGCGGGATAGTAGCCGTTGACCATGAGGTTGAAGACCGGGTCGAGGAGGTTGGGGGCAACCGACAGAAGGGAGGAACGGACTTGCGGGAGAACTAATGCCGTAGCGGCAGCGATCAAGCCCAGCTGATATGCGCTGAGCCGATGGAGCGGCAATACCAACAAGAAGCAAATTCCGTAGTATTCTAGGATGACTTCGACCTGGGTACCGAGGCAGCCCAGGATTGAGCCAAGCGCGAGCAAAACAAGGGCACGAATTGCGACTCTGGCGATGGCCTGTCTACCGGCTATCCCCGACTTCGGCGCCTTGCGACCTGTAATCAGGAGGATTGAAAAACCGGCCAATACGGCAAACAGGGCCGACGGCCGCCCATGGGTTAGTTCCATCAGAAACCCGACTAGTCCTCCTTCGCCGGGGTCGGGACCGAGATGGGCGGCATACATCCCGAAGACAGCCAGGCCCCGAGCGAGGTCGATGCCGACCAGCCGATCTACTACCGACCCATTCCTAGCGTCGGCAACCGGTGCCTTCATTACCATGGTAGATTCCCTTGTTGGGTGTGTGGATCGCGGGAGCCGCGATAGGAGAGCCGGTCGGCTGCTGCCGTCGCCTCGTGAAAGGGTTCAAAACATCGCGCCATCTGGCGCATCGAGCCGGCGACAGAGCTGTTCAGCCATTAGCCTGGGGTAAGAACAACAGATCGGCTCACAAAGCCTGTGTCACGGACCTGAAAAGTGGTGTCGCGGAACCGTCGTTTTTTGCATGATGGCTAAGCCGAGAGATCCACTGCACCGACGAGAGACTCAGCGACGTTAGATATCCGATCAGTACGCCGCGGCTCCGCCGGTGACGATCACCCCGGGTGTCAAGGCCAGGGCGTAAACCTGCCATAATCTGTGGTAGTGCGCCCGCGACCAATCCGTTCGACAAAGCTCGGCGCATGGTCGAGCCAATCATATTCTTCCATGTGGCTGTTGCCTGAAAAACCGAAGACGCCGTTCGCTGGTCCAGCTCCAGACCTCGGCCTGCGTCGGTCATTAGAACCGGCGCGCCTGTTTCCCAAATCAATTTGCTGATGCAGCCGCCGGGGGTCACATTGAGCAAAAGTGCCGAGTTCAGGACGGGTTTCATAGGGGCTCTTCGTTTGGCTTTGTTAACGACCCCTTTCTTGCAAGTTGTAGCTGACAGCAGCCTGAAAGCTCCCCAAATAATTCGCTGCCGCCGGTTCAGCCTATTGTCAGCTTCGACCAATAAGATGGGAGCCTTGCCCTCATACCGGAGCTCGGCAGCATGATGCGAATACTGCTCACTGAAGACGATAAGGACCTTGGAAGTGCTATGCACGATCATTTGGTGGCTGGTGGCCACGCGGTCGACTGGGCCAAGAACCTGTCCGAAGCGCGCGATTATGCAGCTGTGGTCGGCTACGACCTTATTTTGCTCGACGTTCACCTGCCGGACGGCAATGGGATCGACTATCTGCGGGAGCTGATCAAGGAACTTGAATCGGCACCGGTCATCATTCTGACAGCCTGCGATCGGATTTCGCATCGCATCGAGGGCTTCAACGCTGGAGCCGACGACTATTTGGTCAAGCCGTTCGATCTGGGGGAACTCTCAGCGCGTATCCATGCAGTGGCACGTCGCCATGGGCATTTTCCGGAGCCGCAATTTTCGGTTGGGACGCTTTCCATACAGGCAGCCGAGCGACGCCTCTTCCGCGACGGGCAGGAGGTCTACCTGACTTGACGCGGATGGGCGGTGCTCGACTACCGTCTGCCCCAGCCCTGCACGGTCGTTTCAAAAGGGAAGATCGTGGACGCGCTTTTCGGCAGACGGCGCTGATTCATACTCTAAAAGAAAATTCGGCTTCCAGTTGCCTTGGCCATGACTTTCCTTCCCGAGAGATGGGTGACAGTTCATTCCGGATAGATGGGTTACACTTTCGGCCCTTTGCAAGGAGAGCAAGGTGCCTTGGAAGGAGTGTAACGTCATGGAAGAGCGGCTGAAGTTCGTCGCCCGGCTGCTGGACGCGAGAAGATGGCGGTGCTTTGCCGGGAGTTCGATATCTCGCGCAAGACCGGCTACAAGATCCTCACGCGCTACAACGACAGCGGCCTGGAGGGCTGACGGACCGATCGCGGCGGCCCTATCGCCACGCCAATCAGCTTCCGTTTCAAATCGAGAAGCTGATTGTGCGCCTCAAGCAAGACAAGCCGACATGGGGTGCGCCGAAGATACGCGAGCGGCTGGCCCGGCTGTATCCGGATGTGCACCGGCCCGCGATCTCGGCCGTGCATGCCGTGCTCGACCGCCACGGCATGGTCGAGCGCCGCAAGCGCAGGCGCAACAGGGCGACGGGGACACCACTTTCAAACGGCTGTCGCCCTAACGATCTTTGGTGTGCCGACTACAAGGGCGAGTTCGGCAGAGAACACGGCCGGGACAGGGGATCACAAACACTTGACCGTTCCAGACCCTGGCAGTGGCGCATCGATTGACCGTTGGCTCTGTTCGTGGGCACCGAAAATAGGGCCTTCTTGGTCCTCGGCAGAGAATATGGCCCGGACGGGGGATAACAAACACTTGACCGTTCCAGACTCTGGCAGTGGCGCATCGATTGACCGTCGACTCTGTTCGCGAGCGCCGAAAATACGGACGACCCCTATGGTCAAAGTGCACTTCTGACCTGCTAGGCACTGTTCGATAACTGGAGGCACCCGCTACGGTGCCCTCGTATTTAAGACACCTGTCAGTTTCAAGCCTGGACATTGACGCGTGGCGCGGCTGCCATTCGTTGACCGCCACGTCGAATTGCCCGCCAACCAGTGTACAGCCGCCGGTGGTCACATTGAGCAAAAGTGCCGAGATCAGGAGGGGTTTCATAAGGCCTCTTCGTTTGGCTTTGTTAACGACCCCTTTCTTGCAATTGTAGCTGACAGCAGCCTGAAAGCCCCCAGATATTCGCTGGCGCCGGTTCAGCCTACTGTCAGCTTCGATCAATAAGGCAGGAGCCTTGCCCTCATACCGGAGCTCGGCAGCCTGATGCGAATACTGCTCATTGAAGACGACGACGACCTTAGAAGTGCTGTGCACGATCATTTGGTGGCTGGTGGCCACGCGGTCGACTGGGCCGAGGGCCTGTCCGGAGCGCGCGGTCATGCAGCTGTGGCCGGCTACGACGTTATTTTGCTCGACGTTCACCTGCCGGACGGCAATGGCATCGACTATCTGCGGGAGCTGATCAAGGGGCTTGATACAACGCCGGTCATCATTCTGACAGCCCGCGATCGGATTTCGCATCGCATCGAGGGGCTCAACGCTGGCGCCGACGACTATTTGGTCAAGCCGTTCGATCTGGGGGAACTCTCGGCACGCATCCGTGCAGTGGCACGTCGCCAAGGGCATTTTCCGGAGCCGCAATTTTCGGTTGGGACGCTTTCCATACAGGCAGCCGAGCGACGCCTCTTCCGCGACGGGCAGGAGGTCCACCTGTCTGGACGCGAATGGGCGGTGCTCGACTGCCTTCTACGCCGGCCCGGTTCGGTCGTTTCAAAGGGGAGGATCGAGCACGCGCTTTATTCATTCAATTCGGAGTTCGAGAGCAACACAGTGGAGGTTTATGTCAGCCGGCTCCGCAAGAAGATCGGCGGGGATAGAATAGCAACCGTGCGTGGCTCCGGATACAGGCTCGTGGTCACATGACGAACTCGAACAGCATGACGAGAAAGCTGATATCGTGGTTAGGCGGGGCAACGCTCCTGGTTTGGATCGCCGCCCCAACCATTGCTGCGTTCATTTTTTGCAATAATGTAAACGAAAGTTCGGATGACTTGCTCCAGGGGAGCGCAGAGTACAGAGAACCAGAGCTGATCAAGGTCTTGAATGGAAAACACGTTGATCAATACAATAACCACTTGCCAACTTATGAAAAGTACTGGACCTATCGTGAGCAGGTTATTAATAAGTACGGGGTAGTGCTTATTTCTGAACCGGAAGAGGGTCAGCAGCCCTTCCCTGATGCTCCCCTGAGTAACGGCTTTTGGCGAAACGCTGATTACCGCGTCTACACAGAGGAGATCCAAGACGGCGTGTATCATCAGTTGGCCGAACCGCTTGATGGCCGCCGTACCACAATCGCGAAGGGCGCACTTTTTGTCTTCCTTCCGACACTCGTGCTCCTGCCCTTTAGCTTAGCTGTTTGGTGGATCGTGATCCGGCGCTCGCTGCGGCCAATCGAGGTACTGCGACAGCAGATCGGATCGCGCGACGGCGGCAATCTGTCACCAATGGACTTGGGCGATTTCCCGGCAGAGTTGGCTCCAATCGCGGCATCCGTCAATCGGCTTCTCGATCGTCTGCGGGCGGCTCTCGAGGCCGAACGCGAGTTCGCCGCAAACAGTGCGCATGAACTGCGCACGCCGATCGCAGGTTCAATCGCTCAGATGCAGAGATTAGTGGCCGAGCTTCCCAATGGGTCGGCCAAAATGCGTGCGCGCGGCATCGAGCAAGCGCTGTCGAGCCTTGGCCGCCTTGTCGAAAAAGTGCTTCAGCTCGCTCAAGCCGAATCGGGGGTTGGCATGGCGGATCACGCGATCGATCTTGTCCGATCGGTTCGGCTGGAAATCGATGACCTGAGGAAAAAGCCGCAATATGCCGGACGCCTGCATCTTAACGTCGACGGCTGCCCCACTTTGATGCGCAAAGTGGATGTCGATGCGTTTGGGATCCTCCTTCGTAACCTGATCGAGAATGCGCTGATACATGGACTGCCCACTGTTCCGACAACAGTTTCCGTCCAAACTGATGGAACCATCGCTATTGCAAACGCCGGACCGGTGGTGCCCCTCCCCGACCTCGAAGGGCTTACAAAGCGATTTAGTCGTGGTGCTACTCCTGCTGCGGGCTCAGGCCTTGGTCTACATATCGCTAACATGGTTATCCAGCGGATCGGTGGCAGTCTAGAGCTTGCGTCGCCCGCCCGCGGTCGCAATGATGGTTTCGAGGCGATCATACGAATTCCTCAATGACACCGGTGAATTCGACGACAGTTGGACACAGGGCGGATTGCTGGCAAGGCTGCTGACAGGGCGAACTGTACGGCAGTATGTATACGGCGTAGAAATCGTACTTCACACAACGCATTTCGGCCGCGGCAATCAATGCCGCTATCATCGTCTGAGCAGTTCGATCGAAGCGACACGACATGATCGGCAAAATCGAAGGCTCCGCCTCACCGCTCGCTCGATTTCGCCCGGGGAGAAAAAAGGCCATCCGAGAAAGTGCAAGCCGCCGCGCAAAGGCGACGTGTCCAATTGTCTGGGTGCCCCTGTGCGCCGGCCCGATCGGGTTGGCGCAGGTCCAGTAAGGACCCGGACCAACCATTCCATTTAGACGACCGGCAGGTTTTAATCGGCGTCCGGATCGCCGTCCCAAAATGCCCCAAGTATACGGCTAGAAAGGCTGCCAACGATCGAGCTTTGGTCGGAGGCGTGCTTGTCAGCGTCTTGGGTGCTTGACCGGCCTTTGCAATGGCCATCGCCATCGCAAGTATCGTGCGTGGCCAGTGAGACCGCAATTTCATCAGCCTGGAGCCGACCGTATCGGTGCTTTTTTATGATTTAGGGATTTTTCGTTTTCCTCTTGGATCATCACGGGTTTGGAGAGGATCTGGTGTTAAGTGCCATTCGGAGCGCCGGCGAACGGCCCGAAATTAATGTGGTCGAGTGATGAAGCCTCCCGAATGCGTTAAACGAGACCCTTTATGGCGGCCCTGGCTGACAACAGTCTGAAAGCTGCAAGCGGCATGCGAAAATGGGGCGATCCTGAATGACGACAGATGCTATCAACATGAAAGAGGCTCGCCCTGAAAGCTGAGCACGCTTTATGCTCAGGCTGCTGACAAGGCCAAAGCAGCGTAAGTGCGTAGTGAAATCCAAGGTCCACATGGGTCGTCGCGCGTCCCATGCGCCTGGGAAGGCGCCGGCCCGGCCAAGCTTTCCCAGCTCGTCCGCATGATGCTTCGCTGAGCGTCAATGGACGTTGGCGCGAGACCAAGGCGTCGTGCGTTGCAATCCGGACGGTCCAGGGTATCAGGAGTTTCACGGCCTCGGCCCGCTTGGCTGGCCACAGTTGAAGCTCCAACGTACCGGCTGGCACCGGGAAATTGGGCTCTGCGCTGCCTCAACGCTGATGGCACGGTCAATGCTTGCCTACCGATGGGGCCGCCCATGCCGTGATGCTGTCGGTCGACGTTCGCAAACCAGACCCTCGCGAGACCCAGCGAAGGGGCTCGCCGGTACGACGAGGGACCTTACCTCTTTATGCGCGGCATCATTATCGAGGATGACATGTTGCCTTACACGTCGTCCCTCGCGCTCGGGTCTTTGTGGGGCGGATGAAGTCCTGATCGCGGTGGCACTGCTGCATGTTTGCGTAAGACCCATCCAGTCACGATCGCGCTGTCCTTCGATGTCGCGGTGCTGATAGGCGGGCAGATCGGTGTGCGCGGCGCCCGCCAAAGGATCGTCGTCACGCCGGAGGAGGCGAGCGTCATAGCCGGCGCGCCGGCGAAAGGCGCTTTCTGTCGGATGCCCGACAATGTCGGATATCGCAAGTATCAAGGTTGGATCAAACCTTGCGAATCGGGGCTTTCTTACTTGGCACGGGGCATGCTCAGGTATCCGCAAACACCCAATGGATAACGAGCAGACTTCCCATGGCCTCACCATGCCGAAAGTTTCCCGGACGCATCCAAAGATGAGGCTCGCGTCAGGCCCAGCAACACGCTGACGGCTCATGTGGCTCGGCGTCGCGTGCCGATCCACTTTCTCCCAATAGGCGTTCGGGAGACATAGATCCTTCAAAATGAGGAACAGATCACTTTGCCAGGAACGCAGCCCATAACCCCACTCTCCCTACCAGAACTACCAAGCAAGCCCCGCACTCATGGGCTTCGCAGGACGTCCGTTGCGTCCGAGTTGGTCGGCGCGGGGCCGGCTCCGATCCCCGTCGCATGGGAGGACGGCAAGGCGAGGGATTTCGTGCTCGACAACGGCATGGAGGTGGTCGTCATTCCCAACCACCGGGCGCCGATCGTCACCCACATGGTGTGGTACAAGATCGGCAGCGCCGACGAGCCGCCGGGCAAATCCGGCATCGCCCATTTCTTCGAGCATCTGATGTTCAAGGCGACGACCAACCATGCGGGCGGCGAATTCGACCGCGCAGTGTTCGAGATCGGCGGCTCCAACAACGCCTTCACCTCCTCCGACTACACCGCCTTCTATCAGACAGTGGCGCCGTCGGCGCTCGAGCTGATGATGAGCTTCGAGGCCGACCGAATGCGAAACCTCATCCTGACCGACGATGTCGTCAAGACCGAGCGCGATGTGGTCATCGAGGAGCGCCGCTCAAGCACCGACACCAACCCGCAGGACGTTCTCCATGAGGAGATCGACGCGACGCTGTGGCAGAACCACCCCTATCGCATCCCGATCATCGGCTGGATGCAGGAGATCGAGCAGCTGAACCGCGTCGACGCCACCGTCTTCTATGAAAAGTACTACTGGCCCAACAACTCCGTGCTGATCGTGGCCGGCGATGTCGAACCGGACACGGTGCGGGCGCTGGCCGAAAAGACCTATGGCAAGGTGGCGCGCGGACCTGACCTGCCGCCGCGCATCCGGCCGGTTGAGCCCGAGCAGAACACCAGGCGCACCGTCACGCTCTCAGACGCCCGCGTCAGCGTGCCCAGTTTTTCGACGCAGTGGGTGGTGCCGTCCTACCACACCGCCAAGCCGGGCGAGGCCGAAGCGCTCGACCTGCTGGCCGAAATTCTCGGCGGCGGTAACCGCGGCCGGCTCTACCAGGCGCTCGCTGTCCAGCAAGGTATCGCTTCCAGCGCCCGCGTCTATTTCCAGGGCACTATGCTCGACGACACCAAGTTCGCCATCTATGGCGCACCGCGCGGCGATGCCAAGCTGGCTGATCTCGAAGCGGCGGCCGCTGCCGAAGTTGCCCGCATTGCCGAGGATGGTGTCAGCAACGAGGAACTAGGCAAGGCCAAGGACCACTATTTGCTCAATATGATCTTTGCGGAAGACAACCTGGACTGGCTCGCCAGCATCTACGGCTCGACGCTGGCCACCGGCGGTACCGTGAAGGATGTCGAGGAACGGCCGAATCGCATCCGCAAGGTTACCCCCGAGCAAATCAAAGCAGTTGCCGCCCGCTATCTCGCGTTCGACCGTTCGACCACGGGCTATCTCTTGCCCAAGACGGAGAATCAAGAGATGACGCTCGGCGCTCGGCCCCATGCTGCGATGAACATCCAGGAGGTGAAGTCCGAAAAGGGCATCATCGCCTGGCTGGTGGAGGACCACACAGTGGAAATCGTCAACATCGGCTTTGCCTTCAAGGGCGGCACCAAGCAGGACCCGGTCGGGAAGGAGGGGATGGCCAAACTGATGGCCGGCCTGTTCATCGAAGGCGCTGGCCATTACGACAGCGGTGCCTTCCAGGTGAAGCTCGACCATGCCGGCGCCGAAATGAGTTTGGACGCGCAAAGCGACGACATCTACGGATCGATGTGCATGCTTTCCAAAAAGCAGGACGCGGCGTTCGGCCTGCTTCGGCTCGCGCTGAACGCGCCGCGCTTCGAGCAGGGGCCGATCGATCGCGTCCGCGCCGAGATTGTCTCCCGCATCGTCGGCAGCGAGCGAGACCCTAACGCCATCGCTCAGCGCAAATGGCTGCGCGCGATCTATGGCGCGCATCCTTGTTCAAGGCTGGGAGAAGGCACAAAAGAGAGCCTGCCCGGCATCACGCCGTCCGACCTCCGCGCCTTCCACCAGGCCATTTTCGCTCGCGACGGGCTCCATATTGCCGTGGTGGGTGACATTGACGCGAACACGTTGAGGGAAAGGCTTGACCAGCTGTTTGGTGATTTGCCTGAGCAACAAACCCTCGTCCCCGTCTACGATGTCGCGCCGAAACTCGGTCAACTGGTGGAGGAGAACTACGACCTGCCGCAGACTTCGCTGACGTTGGCCTGGCCTGGCGTGAAGCCTAGCGCGCCGGATTTCTACGCGGCCGTGCTGCTGAACGACATCCTTGGCGGCTCATACTTGACTTCCCGCCTTTACGAGGAGGTACGTCAAAAACGCGGCCTTGCCTATCACGTCAGCTCTGAACTAACCCTTGACTCGCTTCTGGTTACGACAGAGACACGCTCGGACTGCGCTGCCCAAACACTGAGCATCGTGCGAGATGTGGTAAAGCAGATGGCGCAGCAAGGACCGACCGGGGCCGAGCTCAAGGCGTCGAAGAAGCACCTGATCGGCGCCTATGCCATCGACCAACTGGGCTCGACCCGCTCGATTGCAGACCGGCTCCTGGATTTGCAGATTCACAAGGCCGACGTCGACTACAACCAGCGTCGCGCCCGCAGCATCGGTCGGGTGACGCTCAAACAGGTCAAGGCGGCGGCCAAAAAGCTGCTTTCGGCCGAGCCCGCCATTTTGGTGGTCGGCCCGCCGCTGGGCGGCAAGGATGAGTAAAGAAACTCATCTCACCTTCCTTCTTCATCGGGGCTTCTCGTGGGAAGAGCGAATGTGGAGGCCCGTGGGCCAAGCAGATCATGCAGACGCGCGGAGTCGTTTTCGCCGACCTTGCGCGGCATTGGCGGTCCGGCGGCCTCTCGCCGAAATGGCGCTCCTCAGCATGTATGCCGCCTTTTTGCAGAATTCAGTCGCATGCCACCAGCAGGCATGGTGGATGAAGCAAACATCCGACTGCTTAATCCATCAATTGATGAACCGCGGGCACTCAAACTAACGAAACTGCTGTCTTTTCATCGGGCTAGCGTGGTCTACCAGCTGCTTTGCCGAGGCCCTACGACGAACCCACTGGTGCAGAATACACACTGACGGCCTGTCGACCTGGATGTTCGCTGCGTTGAGGAGGAATCCGGTATTGCCCCTGTGCCTGCCGATGATCCGCCGTCTGAAATCCCCGCACCTGTTTGGAGCCATCGACCGCCTGCCGGCACTCGGCAGACCAGTTGGCAATAAGACGTTCGAGGTCGTCAATCCGTCGACCGGCGAAGTTTTGGCAGAGCTTCCCGATATGGGCGTGGAGGAGACACGTGCTGCGGTAGACAAGGCCTATGTTGCGCAGTCGGGATGGGCCGCGTTGACGGCCCGAGAACGTAGCGACGTTCTTTGGCGATGGCATCAGCTGATCATCGACCATGCAGGCGATCTCGCCGCGATTCTGACTGCGGAAATGGGCAAGCCGCTTGCCGAAGCCATTTCAGAGGTATCGCATGCGGCGGCGTATCTGCAATGGTATGCCGAGGAGGCCAATCGCGTCTATGGCGAGACGATCTCGGCACCCTCGACAGACCGCCGAATGCTAGTGATCAAGCAGCCCATCGGCGTTGTTGGCACGATCACGCCATGGAATTTCCCGGCCTCCATGGTGGCGCGCAAAATCTCGCCGGCCTTGGCTGCGGGCTGCACAATCGTGCTCAAGCCCGCTGAACAGACGCCGCTCGTGGCTGGCGCAATGTTCGCCCTCGCCCATCAGGCCGGCTTTCCCGATGGCGTGGTCAACCTGATCTATGCGTCCGAAGGTGATCGCGTGGGCCGTGAACTCTGCACCAATTCCAAGATTCGAAAGATCAGCTTCACCGGTTCGACCGAGGTCGGACGGCTGCTGATGCGTCAGTGCTCTGACCAGATCAAGAAGGTCAGCCTTGAACTCGGCGGCAATGCACCTTTCATCATCTTCGATGATGCCGACATTGACGGTGCTGTTGACGGTGCGGTCCAGGCGAAGTTCCGCAATGCCGGCCAGACCTGCGTTTCCGCGAACCGCATTTACGTCCAATCGAGCGTTCACGATGAGTTCGTCAAGAAATTCGTGGAAAGAATCCGGCACTTGTCGGTTGGCGACGGATTCGATGCCGGAGTGGACATCGGACCGCTCATCGACAAGCATGCTCTGGCCAAGATCGAGTCTCACGTCGCAGATGCCATTGCGAAAGGCGGCACAATACGATGCGGGGGCCAGCGTATCGGCAAGAATGGCACGTTTTTCGAACCCACGGTCCTCACCGAGATTTCCAGCGTCATGGCAGTCGCGCAAGAGGAGACATTCGGGCCGCTCGCGCCGATCATTCGCTTCAACGATGCGGATCAGGTCGTGCGCGAGGCCAATGACACGATATACGGCCTCGCCGCATACTTCTATGCCTCAAACCTGAAGCGGGTCTGGCGTGTGGCAGAGGCTCTGGAATATGGCATGGTTGGCATCAACACGGGACGCATGTCCTCGGAGGCGGCACCGTTTGGCGGGATCAAACAATCCGGCATCGGGCGGGAGGGTTCCCGTCATGGCCTCGAGGACTATCTGGAAATGAAATATCTTTGCATGGGCGGGATTTGAAACCTGCTGCACTGTCTCTCCGCCCCACCGGGGGGCGGCCTGCGGTCAATGCCGCCACCTAATTGGAAGTTCCAAACGCCGTTGACCTGAAACACGGATGCCCGGCAGGAGACTGAGCTCGCTGTCGGGCCGGACATGCCTTGGGAGGGCATAAGTCAGCGCTCCTAGGGCCGATGGGCCACTCAGTTCGTGCGCCTTTTGCCGATTGCGTTGCATGTGCCGTGCCAAGCCAAAAAGCATTGATAAACCGCCGATGGATCAGCTTTTGCCCTGTTGCGCATTCTACATTGTGGGATATGCGACAATGCCCAAGCGGTTGAATCGTCGTGTTGCAGAACCCCAGACGGGTCATGACTGCTATTCTTAGGACAGTGCGCAGCAAGCCGCTACTCGCTGCACTCCAGGCACACCATTTCCATAATCAAGCGGTGGGTGCTATGTTGACCGAGCTGTCGACCAGGGAACGGTGTGAGGCCTCAGATCCCTCCATATTGTTGCACCCGCCGGTCCAACAGGACTGCAGGTCCGGCCTCAAAGGATCTTGGCTGCTATGGCGACATTGCGGTGCACGCCGCTTTCCGACCAATGATGTGCGTCCAGGTCGAGGCCGGCCCTAATGAACCACCGCCTTGGCACCCTCGCCCATCTCATTTCGGCATCGACAAGCTAGACCAGAGCGCACTTGCAAGGCGCCATGCAGTCCTGTCGGCGGGCGAACTGTTGGTGACGGGTACAGCTGCGAGCGAACGTTCATCCACCGACGCACAGCGCGGACTGTCGCTTTTCAAATTAGGAAATCTCTGTAGCCACCATTCATGAGCGCGCGGCCACGCGAGACGGCCCGACGGATGCGGTCGCGCAGATGATCGCGAGGATCCGCCCAGTCGGCATGGACGCGCCGTTGACCGATGAGAACTTCGGCGAGCTCGCGATGAGGTGCTCCGGCGAGCGAACCGTCGAGCGCACGAAGAACGAAGGACAAACGAACGCCGCGCTTTTCCGGCGCAAACAAGCGGGGGGGCAACTGTTGCCCTAGACTGAGAGCATTGAGGCACTCCAGTCCCCTCAGTCGATGCTTTAAAAGCACCGCGGGCCAGATGGCTTGCGTATGCAGGCAAACAGGGTGGAGGATATTCGCGCCCGAGACGGCGAGCTGCAGCGCGTGGTCCGCATTGCGAAGAAGAACATGCTGGCTCTTGTCGGGCGCCAGCAGGACGATTGCACGACAGGGCAATGCCGAGAGTTCGAACGGCGGTGTCGGCGACGAGGCAGGCAACCGTTCCGCAATGACCGGCAGCACATGGACGCACCAGAGCGGACACCAGAATACGACCGAAGCGCGGCCACAAGACTCCGCGAAACAGAACACCCCAGCGTGACAGGTCGCCGGCCGACGCGACCATATCGAGAAAGGATTGGAGAGACCAAGTCTTGCAATGCTGGCGCGCAGCGGTCAGATCGCGCTGGAACGCTGGATTGCGGCGTAAGAACTCCCAAGCCCACTCCCGCAGCGTCAGGCCAGCGGTGTAGTCGTATGATCTTTCATCCCGCCAATCGGCCTGATCCGCGCCAGTCAGGAGATTCATGACTGACATCCCCTGCCCGCGCCTGCGTGCGTCGAAACATTATGCCACTTCGCAAAGCATCGGCGAAGGCAGCAGACGTCGAAGACCCCGTTTCGTTGAAGCGTCAGCCATCGCCACTGTCGGCGACAGAAGATGTGCCCAAATTGCCACCAGACCGTCGAACTGGCACAGCGACGGCCAGCGCGACCTGGAATTGATCCCGTAACGGTCATCGGCTCCTGCGTCGCGATCCAGACGTCCCTTGAAGGCGCAGTAGCGCGGCAGTGGATCGCACGCTGCTTGTCGGCAAGTTGTCGTAGCGGCGGCGCCATAGGCACGGTCATCGGAGGGTCTCCTGCGGCAAGCTTTCGCCATTGGAGGCCAATCTCCCCGCTAGGGCAGCCTGTGCAGTTGCACAGGTGAAGCGGATCAATCAGGGGGAGCCATGGCGGAAACTGGATGATGGCGGCTTGAGGAGAGCGGCGTATCGAGGCGGGTGATGAAGCCTGCCAGTACCTCTCAAGGAGAGTGATACGCCATGAACGAGACTATCAACACATTGTTCGCCTTCGTCAGCCCGACGAAATCGATGATACCCTGACGGATGTACTTCGCAGCGGCGCGCGCAAATTGCTTGCGCATGCGATCGAGATGGAGGCCGAGGCGTATGCCAAGGCGGTCGACTGCCTGACGAAAGATCATATTGCGTCGCTGGCGCTCTACGATTTCCCCGCCCAACACTGGGATCATCTGCGAACGTCCAATCCCATCGAAAGCGTCTTTGCAACCGTTCGCTATCGCACGGTGCGTACCAAGGGCTCGCTATCCTCGAAAACCGCCCAGCTGATGGTCTTCAAGCTGTTGGCCGCGGCCAGGAAGTGGCGACGATTGAAAGGACAAAATCAGTTGCCGAAACTCATCGCAGGTGCCAGGTTCCTGGACGGAATCCAGGTCATCGAAACGAAGCCGCAGAGCGCCGCTTGATCAGCCTCGTCACCCAAATTCCAGCATAGCTCCATCGGAACTGCCAGCCTTCCTTGCCGATCAGGCGCATATCAGCGCTGACGATACCGAGGACGGCGATGGCGGTCACCTCCAGGCCGCCGAGTAACGACCCTCAAAACACCGCACTGGTCGAGGCCAGCCTGAACCGGTATCTTGTGCCTGCCCTCGGGAGTCGCTCTATCCACCATGTGATCGACACCGACATTGCTAACATCACCAAGAAGATCGTCGCCGGGGGTCACCCGCAAGCGGCTAACACGGCCTTCTGGTGTATGCGGGCATTTTTCAACTGGTGTCGCAAACCGCCGCAACGGCTCATCCGCGGTTTCCCCGCGAGGGATTGGAAAATCCGGATCCGGCCCCGATCGTCAAGCGCAAGCGAGTGGTGAACGATGCCGAACTGGCGGCTATATGAACGGGCTGTGAGCCCGAACCGGGCGATATCGGCTATTCGTTCGGCTCCATCGTCAAGCTGCTCATTCTGACCGGACAGAGGCGTACGGAAGTTGCCGCGATGCGTTGGTCCTCAACCTTGAAGCCGGAACATGGAACTATCGGGTGACCGCACGAAGAACGAAGAGCCTACGCTTATTCCGCTGTCCACACTGGCGGTGTCGGTCCCCCAGACGGTACCGAAGACCAATGACACGTTTTTTTCCCTGCGAGGGGCAACGAAAGAAGCCACTTCTCAGGCTACGCGAAGGGCAAGAAGGCTCTAGACGGCAAGGTCAATACTGACGGGGTGGCTTTGGAGAACTGGACCCTTCACGATCTGCGCAGGACGCTCGCGACAAATCTCGGCAGGCGGCAGGTATTGCCACACGTCATCGAGCACATACTGAATCACAAGGCGGCGTCCTTGACAGACATTGGCGAAATCTACAATCTCTATAGCAACGTCAAGGAGAAGCGCGAGGTGTTGCAGATGTGGTCAAATCACATCGAATGGCTGATCAAGCAGGCTGCGGATGACGCTCTGGCGGCGTAGCTGCTGGCATGGGCGGAAGATGCGGCGCAACAATCGTCAGAGCCTCATCGAATTGGAGATCATGCTTGACCAGCAAATGCGCGGCCAATGCTTCGATGGCTGACCAGTGATCGAGTACTAGCCGGGCCGTGCGATCTTCGATCCGCCTCCAATCGGGGCGGCGCGGCATCAGGAACCGCAACTCACCATAGATTCGCTTGGCATCCGCGTAGTCGCTGCTCCCCTCATTCCCATCGGACGCATTCATCGCCATATCGCGCGGGTCCAGATAGCCTTCGAATGCGGATTCTGCAAAAGGACCTGCCAGACACGCAACTATCTC
>NZ_RZQP01000260.1:0-7736 GCF_003998165.1 Mesorhizobium sp. M7A.F.Ca.US.007.01.2.1
ACCAGAAACCGTCTTGCGCCTGTCTCGCCCAATCGCGGGTGTCCCGCCTGCACGGGTGATCGGCGATGAGCTCGAAGGACGACCCCTTCGGTCCGGCGGGCAAGACCGTCATTCGCGCAAATCCACGGCGCACGCAAAAACCGCCGCCGGTTCCGGAGCAATCCATCGCGGACACCTCCAGGATCGAGGATTCAACCGTGTTCGATCCTGGCGTCGTGCGGCCACCGGGCTGGGTATCAGGAACCGTCATCTATCAAGGCCCGGCCCTGGGTGCCCCAGCAGGTACCAGCTCTTCGGCCGCCGCATCAAAGCCGCCCATCGAGCAGCGCATGCTGCTCGGCGCCGCCGAGGTGGTCAGATACTGCGCGGCAAACACTATTCTCGCTGCGGCCGCTCCTTTGCTGATGCTGTTTGGGCAACTCAGGCTGATGCCTGTCGAAAGACAGGCGGAGCCACTGGCGCAACATGTCGCTGAGGCCATCGAAAAATTCGACCGGACGGTGGAGAAATCGGACGTTGCCGAAGAGGATGCGCGGATTGCGCGTTATGTTCTGTGCGAAACAGCCGACGATCTCATCGGCAACCTGCCTTGGCCTGGGAAAGACGACTGGTCGCAACGCAGCATGTCGTGGCAGTTCTTTCATACCCAGTCCTCCGGCACAGGCTTCTACGAAGCACTGAACAAGATCCTGGCCCATCCCGAGACACATTACGATCTGCTCGAACTGATGCATGTCTGTCTGTCGCTGGGGTTCGAGGGCCAGTATCGCGGCGTGAGGCGCGAAGACAACAATCTCGAGCGCGTTCGACGCGACGTCTACGAGACGCTTCGCTACTTCAGGACGCGTGCGGGTGAAGACATCTCGCCGCGCTGGCAGGGCTTGGCCGAGACGATGGCGCAGTCCTCGGCCCGCCTGCCGCTTTGGGTGGTTGCCGCGTCAGCGTCGGCGCTGCTGGCGGCAGCGTTCTTCGCATTGCGGGTCTTCATCTCCAATGAAGGCGACGCCGCCGCAGGTGAATTGCTGGCACTCAACCCATCAATACCCGTCGCTATCGAGCGCGCCAGCGTGGCGCCGCTGGTCGAGCCAGCCAAAGTCGCCCCACCGGCGGCCAACGCTCAGATCGATCGTATTCGTGCGGCGCTGGCCAAGGACGTCGAAGGCGGCGGACTGGCCATTGGCACCAAGGGCGACTTCATCGTCGTGGAAATCAACAATCTGCTGCTGTTCCAGTCCGGCAGGGCCGAGACGAAGCCGGAATTTCAGCCCATCGCCGCCGACATCGCCGCGGCTCTTGAGCACGAGCCTGGACCGATCCGGATCGTCGGCCACACGGATAATGTCAAACCGCGTCGGTCGAGCGCCTTCAAATCCAACTTCGACCTTTCGCTGGCCCGGGCCAAAGCCGTCGAAGCGCTGATGGCCGCGAAATTCAGCGATCCCTCGCGACTGACGGTGGACGGCAAGGGCGAGGACGAACCGATCGCCGAAAACGCGACGCCGGAAGGCCGCGCCAGGAACCGCCGTGTCGATGTGATGATCCCCAGGGAGGAGACATTGTGACGACCTGCTGGAAGCATCCATGACGCGTTGGCTGCTGCGGATATTCAGCATGACCGCGCTGATCGGCTTCGCGACGGCCATATGGTTTGCCGGCCCCTTGATCCGCTTTGCCGATAGCCGGCCGCTCGGGCCTGCCTGGCTGCGTGCAACGATCATCGGTGTAATCGTGGCGACGCTGGCGCTTGTTCACGGGCTGCGTTTCTGGCAGGGGAGGAAGGCGCAAAAAGCGCTCGAAACCGTCGTTGCGCACAATGATGACCGCGATGATGACGATGGGCGGCTGCTCGAAGCCCGCATGAATGAGGCCTTGGCGGCGCTCAAAGGGTCGAGCGGCAAGCGCAACTTCCTCTACGACGTCCCCTGGTACGTCGTCATAGGCCCGCCGGGTGCCGGCAAGACAACGGCACTGGTCAATTCGGGGCTGAATTTTCCGCTTGCCGGTTCAGGAGACGCCCAACCGGTGGCCGGCATTGGCGGAACACGTGCCTGCGACTGGTGGTTTACCGACCAGGCCGTGTTGATCGACACCGCAGGTCGCTACACGACGCAGGATTCCAATGCTGAGAGCGACAAGAAGAGCTGGCTCTCCTTCCTGTCACTGCTCAAGAAGCACCGCGCCCGGCAACCGATAAACGGCGTCATCCTGGCCATCAGCCTTGCCGATCTGATGAGCTTCGACGACCGGCAGCTAGATACCCACCTCGCCGAGATACGCAACCGGCTGAGGGAAATCCACGAGACGCTGAAAGTTCAGTTTCCAGTCTATCTGATTTTCACCAAGGCCGATCTTGTCTCCGGTTTCATGGACTACTTCGGCGGTTTCGACGAGTCACGAAGGCGCAAGGTGTGGGGCGCGACATTCCAGACCGCGGAGCGCGACAGGAACATGGCCGCTGGAGCCCCTGCCGAATTCGATGCGCTGGCAAAACGACTGGCCGACGAGATGGCCGACCGCCTCCAGGAAGAGACTGATCCCGTCACGCGCATCTCCATCTTCGGTTTTCCGGCACAGTTCGGCGCACTAAAGGGCCGAGTTACCAGCTTTGTCGCCGCTCTGTTCAATCCCGGACGCAGCCAGGTGAATGTCAGCCTGCGTGGATTGTATTTTTCGTCCGGCACGCAAGAGGGCACGCCTATCGATCAGGTGCTGGGCGCGATCGGCCGCAATTTCGGTGGCAATTCCCGCCCTCACCTTTCTGGAACCGGCAAAAGCTTCTTTTTGCATGATCTGCTGACGGACGTCATTTTTGCCGAATCGGGCTGGGTTTCGTATGACAAATCGGCTGCAAGGCGTGCGGCGATCGTCAGATTTGGTGGCCTGGGTGCCATAACGCTGATCGCCGCCGCCGCACTGGGTACGCTCGCCCTGAGCTTTGCTTCCAACCGGTCGCTGATCGCCTCCACAACGCTGGCCATGGGCCAGTATCGCGAGACGGCGGCCCCGTTGCTCAAGGCCAGCACGGTCACCGATGTCGACCTTGAAAACGTCATCGGCCCGCTTGACCAGTTGCGCGATCTGCCGGCCGGGTATGAAACCGGTGACTTGCCGACACCGTTAGAGGAGACGTTCGGCCTCAGCCAGAGGGAGAGACTTCTTTCGGCATCCAAAACAGCCTATCGGCAGGCGCTGGAGCGACTGCTCCGATCGCGCCTGTTGATCCAGGCCGAGCGGACGATCCAGGCCAAGATGGCCGATCCCGTCGCCCTCTACGAACCGTTGAAAATCTATCTGATGCTTGGCGGCAAGGCACCGAAGGTCGATGACGCTTTGATCGTTTCGTGGATGAAGCGGGACTGGGAGCAGAACCGATATCCGGGCGAAAACAATCGCGAAGGACGCGAGCAGCTCCAAAAGCACCTGCGCGCCATGCTGGCATTGGACGACGCCTATGATCCGGTCTTCGAGCTCAACCAGCCGCTTGTCGAAGCCGCTCAACGTTCACTCGGGCGTATGAGCCTTGCCGATCGCGCTTCGGCCTTGATCAAGTCGGCTATATACGCAGCGGTGCTGGACGATTTTTCACTGTCTCAGAAAGGCGGGCCGGAAGCGCAGCTGCTGTTCGAGCGCATCGATGGCGGCGATCTGTCAGGGCTTCGTATTCCCGGCATCTATACTCATTCCGGCTTCAACACCTTCTATCTCCGGCAACTGTCGCGCATTGCGCAGATGCTTGTCGACGAGCAGTGGGTTCTCGGGGGCGGCGGCGAACAAGGCGATATCAACCAGCAATTGCTCAAGCTCGGCCCCGAACTTCTTGATCGCTACGGCAAGGAGTTCGCGGCCGCGTGGAACGGCGTTCTCGGCCAGTTGAAATTCAAGGCGATGCTGACGGACAAGCCGCACTACATCGCACTTTCGGCCGCTGCCTCCCCAAGCTCACCGATGAATCAGCTCTTTGCGGCAATCGCCGATGAAACAGCTCTGACGCGGGACTCAGGTGACGGCCCCGATCCCGGCACCGAGATCGAAGGCACGGCCCAGAACCCGCCGCGCAACCCCGCGGATCTGGCCAAGGGCCTGGCCCGCATCGGCATAACAATCGCCAGCGGCAAATCGCAAAGCCGCGCCGGCACCGGGGCCGCCGACGCACGGAACTTCAGTCCAGGAGCAAACATCGAAGCGCAATTCAGACCATTCCAGGCCCTGGTGAACGGCCCTGCCGGACATCGCCCGATCGATGCTCTGACCCAAAACTTCAGCGATATCTATCAGAGCCTGCAACTGGCGGCCGAAGTTCCTTCGCAGACGGAACGCGTCAATTCGAACCTGCAGCTGCAGATAGCCACGCTTCGCGCCAATGTCTCGCGCCTGCCCAAGCAACTCGGCCGGATGGTCAACGCGACGGCGGATGAGTTCGAAGGCAACGTTGCCGAAACCTCGGTGACCAACTTGAATCAGATACTTGACCAGACGGTCACAGCCCCTTGTGAAGCCGCAATCAGCGGCCGTTATCCCTTCGCCCGCGACGCCACCGAGGATGTTGCGATGGCAGATTTCGCCAAATTGTTCGCCCCTGGCGGCTTGCTGGACCGGTTCTTCGCACAAAATCTAGCATCGCTGATCGACATGACCAGCCAGGACTGGACTTGGAAACAGGATGCGCGATTTGGACGCGACCTGTCGAAATCGACCCTGAAAGACTTCCAGCTTGCGGCGGAAATCCGCAGCGCCTTCTTCCCATCGGGCGGTTCGTTGCCTTCGGTCAGCATCACTTTCACACCGTTCTCACTGAATGGCGATGTCGATACGGCGATACTCGATGCCGAAGGCCAGATCGTCTGGAGCAATCAGACGGGCAACGCGCCGAGCGCGGTCACCTGGCCGGGCGAGGCAGCTTCCGCGTCCGCCAGCCTAAGCTTGACGCCGGAGATGCCAGGCCGCGAATCCGCCATCAAGTTCGAAGGGCCCTGGGCGCTGAAACGACTTCTGGACAAGGCTGCCGTCACCGGCGACGGCAGCAACATGCAAGCGCGCTTCGTGATCGGCGGACGCGACGTTACTTATGCTCTCCAGACAGGCTCAGGCTCCAACCCCTTCTTCCTCCCGGCCCTGTCCGGATTCAGCTGTCCCAAGGCGTTTTGAACAGGGTTCATCTGCTGAACATGGCGTCGGTCCGCTGACCACGGCGTTCAAAGCCTGGTTTTCCTTAGTTTTCGATACTTTAATGTTCGAGCCTGTGGCAAAGTGGCGCCAGCGAGCGTCCAAAGGTGCGCCGCAGAAGGACGCTTGAAAAGCGCTTGGTGGCAAATTGAATACTGTCGCCCTTTCCGTTGAGAGCTTCGGCGTGAGCCACAAAGGCTGTGTCCGTGAGCTCAATGAAGACAGCTATCTGGTCGAGCCACAAACTGGCGTCTGGGTGGTAGCCGACGGAATGGGTGGACATGACGCCGGAGAGGTCGCTTCCGCCAGTATCGTCGATCATCTGTCAACAATCGGCATTGCGAGCTCAGCTCCCGATCTTCGCGCCCGCTTCGAGGACAGGCTGGGCCGGGCCAATGCCGAGATCCGAGGCATATCTGAATCCCGCGGCATAACCATCGGTTCCACCGTTGCCGCCCTGCTGGCGATGGACGGGCGGTTTGCCTGCCTGTGGGCGGGTGACAGCCGCGTCTATCTTGTCCGCAACGCCTCGATCTCGCAGATCTCGAGAGACCACACCGAAGTTCAGGAGCTCATCGACCGCGGTATCATCAGCGCAGCCGAAGCACGCACGTGGCCGCGCCGCAATGTCATCACGCAAGCGATCGGCGTCAGCGACGAGATTGTCATCGATTTCCAGCAGGGAGAAATCATGCCGGGGGATATTTTTGTGTTGAGCACGGATGGTCTGACGGCGCATGTCACCGACGCCGAGATCGAGGCGGCGACGGTGTCGGCGACACCTCAGGCAGCCTGCGAGAACCTGCTCGACATGGTGCTGGCGCGCGGCGCAACGGATAACGTCACGATCGTCCTCGTAAAGATAGGACACGAGCGCGATGGCCAATTGCCTCCTCCATATCTGCATAGAGCGAAGGCCTGAGGTTGATGGGCTCCGACGACAAGACGCGGATATCGGGGGGCATGGCCAACACCGTCGTAGGCACGCAACTCAGCGGCATCTACGAGCTCGACGAACGCATCGCATTCGGTGGCATGGGCGAGGTTTACCGTGGTCATAATATCCAGACCGGTGACCATGTCGCGATCAAGATCGTCTTGCCCGAGTTCGCCCGTGACCAGACGATCTTGTCGCTGTTTCGCAAGGAGGCATTGATCCTCAATCACCTGTCGCATGACGCGGTCGTGCGCTACCACGTCTTCACGATTGATCCCGGGATCGGCCGTCCCTACCTTGCCATGGAATTCGTCGACGGTGAGTCGCTGTTCGACATCATGCGGCGTGGCGCGATGCCGGCGGCTGATGTGCGCAAGCTCTGCCACCGCCTCGCCTCCGGCCTGAGCGCCGTGCACCAGGCGGGAGCAATACACCGCGACCTCTCGCCCGATAACATCATCTTGCCGGGAGGCCGGGTCGACCGCGCGAAGATCATAGATTTCGGTATCGCCCGGTCGGCGAGTGTCGGCGGTGAGACCCTGATCGGCGGAAAGTTTGCGGGAAAATACAACTATGTTTCACCCGAACAGCTCGGGCTCTACAGCGGCGATGTCAGTGAGCAATCCGATATCTACAGCCTGGGGCTGGTGCTGGTTGCCGCCTTGCGCGGCAAGCCAATCGATATGAGCGGATCGCAATTCGAGGTCATCGAAAAGCGCCGGACCGTGCCTGATCTCACCGACATCGACGATGATTTTCGTGACATCGTTGAACCCATGCTGCAACCGGATCCGCAGGACCGACCGGTTAGCATGGCGGAAATCGCCAGGATGACGCGTGACGAAAACGAGGAGACAACCCCGCCGGCGTCCATCACACCCCGCGATCGGTCGGCTTTGCCGCGAACCTTTAAATCCGGCAGCAAAACCCAGGCACGATCACACAATGTTGAGAGGCACGACGACGCAGCCGCAGCGGGCCCAGGCGGACAGCCCTTCGTAGAGCACGTGCGGCCCGCGCATTTGTTCGAACGGCCGCCTCCGGCGCCGATGCCGCGCGAGGCCACGGCGCGTTTGCCTGGAAGGTCCACAAAGACCCGAACCCTGGCGATCGCTGGCTTGGCGATGCTGGCTGTGGCCTCCGGCGCGGGCCTTTACCTGGGCGGCTTCATGACGCCTGCCACACCGACTGCCGGCAAGACATCGCTTTTGCCACCGGAGCCGTCCAAGCTCCCGCCCGGCCTGTCAAAGCCGCCCCTGGCGGACTCTGCCGCCCCTGAGCCGGCAAAGGCAGTTTCGCCCGTGCAGGCCAGCGGACAGGCGGCTGAAAATCCGGCAGATACGTTGGGGGTTCAAAAGCCGGAGCCTACCAAGCCCGCCGAAGTCCCCTCGCAGAACGACGTCGTCGCGAAGTCCCCCGCAACGGACGCCAGGCCGCCACCCGAAAAGGCATCGCCGCCAATCCAGCCGGATACGATGACCAGCGACAGTCAAACGTTGGCCGCTTCCAGTGAGACAACCGCCCCGACGCCGCCGGTAGAGAAAGCCTCGACGCTGCCGCCCGCTGAGCCCAAGGTTGGCGAGAGCCAAAAGCCCGAACCGCAGGCCAGCAAGCCGGCGGCACCCGCAACGCGGGA
>NZ_RZQP01000261.1:0-7731 GCF_003998165.1 Mesorhizobium sp. M7A.F.Ca.US.007.01.2.1
CGCCTATGACCGCTACCGGCAGCGTTTCGCCGGCGGCGCCGGCACCTACCCGCTGATCGGAACGCCGGAAACGATCGCCGCCGACATGGTCGCAATTGCCGGGCACGGCTATCAGGGCATCGCGCTGTCCTTCGTCAACTACACGCAAGAACTGCCCTATTTCTGCGATCACGTGCTGCCGATCTTGAGGCAGGCGGGGCTTCGCGAATAATTTATTCCTGAGGCAGCCAATAATTTATTCCGGAATGACGGCGGTGGCCTGGATTTCGATCTTGGCGCGATCCTCGACCAGCGCCACCACCTGCATGGCGGCCATCGCCGGAAAATGCCGGCCGATGACCTCGCGATAGGCCTCGCCGATACCCCTGAGATTGGCAAGGTATTCGGCCTTGTCGGTGAAGTACCAGGTCATCGAGGTGATGTGCTGCGGCCCCGCGCCGGCTTCCGCCAGCACCGCGACGATGTTCTGAAGCGTTTGCCGCACCTGGCCGACGAAGTCGTCGGTTTCGAACTGGCATTGGCCGTTCCAGCCGACCTGTCCGCCAACGAAGACGAGCCGACCGCGCGCCGCGACGCCGTTGGCGTAGCCGACAGGTTTGGCCCAGCCTTCCGGCTGCAGAATCTGGTGCATTTCAGTCTCCCGATTCGTCAAAACTCGGTTCGCAATATCCATTGTCAAAACAGTCTGGTCCGTGGGCGCGACCTGCTTCAGGCCGCGCCCATCACTTGCCGCGCAATCACCACTTTCTGCACGTCGGAGGCACCCTCATAGATGCGCAGCGCGCGGATCTCGCGATACAGGCTTTCGACGATGTGGCCTTTGCGGACGCCGTCGCCGCCGTGCAGCTGCACGGCCTTGTCGATCACCTCTTGCGCCCTGTCGGTGGCAAACAGCTTGGCCATCGCCGCCTCGCGGGTGACGCGGGGCGCACCCATGTCCTTGGTCCAGGCGGCGCGGTAGACCAGCAGCGCCGCCGCATCGACATCGAGCGCCATGTCGGCGATGTGCCCCTGCACCATTTGCAATTCGGCCATCGGCGCGCCGAATAGTTTGCGCTCGGCCACGCGTTTGATGCTTTCATCCAGTGCACGGCGGGCAAAGCCGAGTGCCGCCGCACCGACGGTCGAGCGGAACACATCGAGCACCGACATGGCGATGCGGAAGCCGTCGCCTGGCTTGCCGATCAGTGCGGTGGCCGGCAGGCGGACCCGCTCGAAAGACAGCCGCGCCAGCGGATGCGGCGCGATCACTTCGAGCCGTTCGGCGATGCCAAGGCCCTTGGCGTCGCCAGGCACGAGGAAAGCGGAAAGTCCCTTGGCGCCCGGCGCCTCGCCGGTGCGGGCAAAGACGACATAGAGGTCGGCGATGCCGCCATTGGAGATCCAGGTTTTTTCGCCTGTAAGAACGTAGCTGTCGCCGTCGCGGGTCGCCGTCATTTCCGTGTTGGCGACATCTGATCCCGAGCGCGGCTCCGACAGGGCGAAGGCTGATATCGCCTTGCCGGCGCGCGTCTTCGAAAGCCATTGCCGCTGCTCCACCGTGCCGAACAGGCTGAGCGCGCCGGTGCCCAGCCCCTGCATGGCGAAGGCGAAATCGGCCAACCCGTCATGGCGGGCGAGCGTCTCGCGCGTGATGCACAAAGTGCGGACGTCGAGGGGACCCGGGTTGTCGGTGTCGAGCGCCGTTGGCTTCAGCCAGCCGTCTCGGCCGAGCTTGCTGACCAGCTCGCGGCAGGCGGCGTCGACATCATGGTGATCGACTGGGAGGTTGGTCGTGCACCATGTCTCGAGGTGCTCGGCTAGTTCGCGATGGCGGTCTTCGAAGAACGGCCAGGAGAGGAAGGAACGGTCAGGCATTGGTGGCCCCGCTATTGAGGCCTTGCGCACTACGGCGCCCCCCTCCCGCCAACGTCTCCACGCAAAGCATCATCCTCAATCCCCCTCGAACACCGGCTTTTCCTTGGCCACGAACGCCTTGTAGGCGCGTTCGAAGTCGCGGGTCTGCATGCAGATCGCTTGCGCCTGCGCTTCCGCCTCGATCGCCTGGTCGAGGCCCATCGACCATTCCTGGTTGAGCTGGGTCTTGGTGATGCCGTGCGCGAAGGTCGGGCCGGAGACGATGCGCGCCGCCATGTCGAGCGCGTCGGCTTCAAGCGCGGCGGCATCGACCAGCCGGTTGTAGAAACCCCAGCGTTCGCCTTCATCAGCCGTCATGGTGCGGCCGGTGTAGAGCAGTTCGGCGGCGCGGCCCTGGCCGATGATGCGCGGCAGGATCGCGCAGGCGCCCATGTCGCAGCCGGCGAGGCCGACGCGGGTGAACAGGAATGCGGTCTTGGCTTCCGGCGTGGCGATGCGGATGTCGGAGCTCATCGCAATGATGGCGCCGGCGCCGACCGCGACGCCGTCGACCGCCGCAATGATCGGCCTGCCGCAATTCAGCATCGCCTTGACGAAATCGCCGGTCATGCGGGTGAAGACCAGGAGCTCCTTCATGTCCATTTTGACCAGCGGGCCGATAATGTCGTGGACATCGCCGCCGGAGCAGAAATTGCCGCCATTGGAAAGGAACACCACGGCGTCGACATCGTCGGCATAGACGAGGTCGCGGAACGTGTCGCGGAGTTCCGCATAGCTGTCGAAGGTCAGCGGGTTCTTGCGCTCCGGCCGATCGAGCCGGACCTTGGCGATCCTGCCCTCGACCTCCCAGAGGAAATGCTTCGGCTTGCGCCCGGCCATTGCGGTCATTCGCGTCCCTCCCAGTTGCTGCGGAACGAGGTCAGCATGCCGGTCAGCCGGCGCGCGTCGTCCTCACTGACCTTGCCCAGCAATTCGCCGATCCAGCCTTCATGCGCCGCGGCGATCGCGGCAAAGGCCTGCGTGCCTTCCTCGGTCAGCCGCACCATCGAGGTGCGGCGGTCGCCATTGCGCCGCGCGCGGGCGACAAGTCCTTCCGAAACCAGCCGGTCGACGATGCCCGTGACATTGCCGTTAGAGACCAGCAGGAAACGCGACAGGTCGCTCATCAGCATGCCTTCCGGCGCGCGATAAAGCGCTGCCATCACGTCGAAGCGCGGCAGCGTGGTGTTGAAGTCCTTCTTCAGCCGCTCGCGCAGCTCGGCCTCGATCGTGCGCGAGGCGCGCAGCAGCCTGATCCACAGACGCAAGCGGTCCTTGCCGGGTCTCGACGGCGCGGGCAGGGGGCCGGCTACCATGTTTCGCCTCCTGAGATGGAAATCGCCTGTCCGGTGATCGATTGGGCGGCGTCGCCGCACAGCCACAGCACGGCGGCGGCAATTTCATCCGGCTGGATGAAGCGGCCTTGCGGGTTGGTCGAGGCAAGGCTCGATCGCGCTTGTTCGGCCGAGCGGCCGGTCTTTTCGATGATGCGCCGGATGGACTCTTCCAGCATTTCGGTTTCCACAAAGCCTGGGCACACCGCGTTGACGGTGACGCCGGATTTCACTGTTTCGGCGGCAAGCGCCCGCATCAGGCCGATGACGCCATGCTTGGCGGCGACGTAAGACGCGACGTAGGCGTAGCCTTTCAGGCCGGCGGTCGAGGCGATGAAAACAATTCGTCCCGTCTTCCGCGCGGCCATGCCGGCCAGCGCGGGCTTCACCGTCAGGAAGGCGCCGGTCAGATTGACGTCGAGCGTCCGCTGCCAGTCGCTGAGCGCGGTTTTGTGCGCCGGCGCGCTGCCGGCCATGCCGGCATTAGCGACGACGATGTCGAACGGGCCGCGCGCGGCTTGCGCCCTCTCGTAGAGCGCCGCCATTGCCGCCTCGTCGGTGACATCGGCGGCGATGCCAGAGATGCGGTCGTTTTCGCCGGCCACCTTGGCGAGCTCTGCTTCCCGGCGGCCGCAGATGGTGACGCCGATGCCGGCAGCAGCCAGCGCCAGCGCGATGGCCCGCCCGACGCCGGAGCCGCCGCCAGTGACCAGCGCATGCTTGCCGGGTATCGTCGCGGCGGCCGTCATACTTTCAGCCCCGCTGCGGCGTCGCGCTCGGCCAGACGGTAGAGCTGGTCGCGTCCGGGCAGATAGGGATCAGGCCATTTGACACCGCGGTCGCCGAGCGTGACGGCGGCATGCAGCGTCCAGTAGGGATCGGCGAGATGCGGCCGCGCCAGCGCCACCAGGTCGGCGCGGCCGGCCATCAGGATCGAATTGACATGGTCCGGCTCGTAGATGTTGCCGACCGCCATCGTCGCCATGCCGACCTCGTTGCGGATGCGGTCGGAAAACGGCGTCTGGAACATGCGGCCATAGACAGGCTTGGCCAGTGCCGAGGTCTGGCCTGCCGAGACATCGCAGATGTCGACGCCGGCCTCATGCAGCAGCCGCGCGATCTCGACCGCGTCGGCCGGCGTCACGCCCTCGATGCCGACCCAGTCATTGGCGGAAATGCGCATCGAGATCGGCTTCTCCGCCGGCCAGGCGGCGCGCACCGCGCGGAAGATTTCGAGGGGATAGCGCATGCGATTGTCCAGCGAACCGCCATATTCATCCGTGCGCCGGTTGGTGACCGGCGTGATGAAGGACGACAAGAGATAGCCATGCGCGGCGTGGATTTCGAGCATGTCGAAGCCGCAGCGATCGGCCATCTCGGCCGAAGCGACGAATTCGTCGCGCACGCGGTCCATGTCGGCGCGGTTCATCGCCTTCGGAACCTGATTCTGCGGCGACCACGCAACGGCCGAAGCCGCCATCACCGGCCAGTTGCCTGAGACCAACGGCACGTCAGTGCCCTCCCAGCCGAGCCGGGTCGAGCCCTTGGCGCCGGAATGGCCGATCTGGGCGCAGATCTTGGCCTCGGTCTCGGTGTGGACGAAATCGACCAGCCGCTTCCACGCCACCTCATGCTCGGGCGCGTAGAAGCCGGGACAGCCGGGCGTGATGCGCCCTTCCGGGCTGACGCAGGTCATCTCGATATAGATGAGACCGGCGCCACCCTTGGCCCGCTCGGCATAATGCGTGAAATGCCAGTCGGTCGGGCAGCCGTCGACAGCCTTGTACTGCGCCATCGGCGAAACGACGACGCGGTTCTGCAGCCTCATGTCGCGCAGCTTGAACGGCGCGAACATCGGCGCGCGGCGCAGGCTGTTGCCGCCGGCGCCCGCCTGGCGCTGGAACCATTCTTCCGCGCTTTCAAGCCATTCGGCATCGCGCAGTCGCAGATTCTCGTGGCTGATACGCTGCGAGCGGGTCAAAAGCGAATAGTTGAACTGCACCGGATCGAGGCCGAGATAGCGCTCGACCTCCTCGAACCATTCCAGCGAATTGCGCGCCGCCGATTGCAGCTTGAGCACCTCGGTGCGGCGGGCATCCTCATATCTGCGGAAGGCGGCATCCAGGTCCGGCTCAGTTTCGACATATTCGGCCAGCGCCACAGCACTTTCCAGTGCCAGCTTGGTGCCGGAGCCGATCGAGAAATGCGCCGATGCCGCTGCATCGCCCATCAGCGCGAGATTCTTGTAAGACCAGCGCTCGCACAGCACGCGCGGGAAATTGATCCAGGCCGAACCGCGGATATGGTTGGCATTCGTCATCAAGGCGTGGCCGCCGAGATGTTTTTCGAAGATCCGCTCACAAACGGCGATCGATTCCTGCTGCGACATCGCACCGAAGCCGAAGGCAGCCCAGGTCTGCTCGCTGCACTCGACGATGAAGGTCGCGGTGTCGCTGTCGAACTGGTAGGCGTGGGCCCACACCCAGCCATGCTCGGTTTTCTCGAAGATGAAGGTGAAGGCGTCGTCGAATTTCTGGTTGGTGCCGAGCCAGACGAACTTGCATTTGCGGGTGTCGATGTCGGGCTTGAAGATGTCGACGAAACTGTTGCGCGCCCTGGAGTTCAGGCCGTCGGCAGCGACGACCAGATCGTGCGTCTCCATGTAAGGCTTGGGATCGGCGATGTCGGTCTCGAACATCAGCTTGACGCCGAGTTCACGCGCCCGGCGCTGCAGCAGGACCAGCAGCCGCTTGCGGCCGATGCCGCAGAAGCCGTGTCCTGACGAGACCGTGCGCACGCCGTCATGGATGACTGCGATGTCGTCCCAGTAGGCAAAGTGCTTCTTGATCCAGACGGCGCTGACCGGATCGTTTTTCGACAGATTGTCGAGCGTTTCGGCCGACAGCACGACGCCCCAGCCGAACGTGTCGTCGGCGCGGTTGCGCTCGAACACCGTCACATCGTGGGCGGCGTCCCTCAGTTTCATCGAAATGGCAAAGTAGAGGCCGGCTGGTCCGCCGCCGAGAACCGCAACCTTCATCTGTGCGATCTCCTCTTCGCTTGCTGGAGTTCAGTATCGCGCCGGCGACAAGATATTTCAAGCTTAAAGTTTTATATCGGAACGATCGTCCTGACATGGCGAAAGCGCGCCTGCGTGTCATCACGCAAGCGCGCTGCCGATCACTTTTCCGGGTTCTTCGGGCTCCACAGCACCGTCTCGGCGCCCTTCTCATAGGCCATGCCATCGGGATAGCTGATCGCTTCCAGTTGCAGCCCCCACGGCGCCTGGAAATAGAGGATGGTCTGGCCGGCGGCCGGCCCTTCCTTGACCGGCAGCGGCCCCATCCGCGTCTTGACGCCCTTGCCTTCGAGATAGGCTTTAGCAGCAGCGACGTCGTCGACATAGAAGGCGATGTGGAAGCCGCCAATGTCGCTGTTCTTCGGCGTCAGGTCCTTCTGGTCCGGTGCTGTGTATTTGAACAGCTCGATGTTCGAGCCGTAGCCACAACGCACCATGGTGACCTCTTCGATCACCGCCTTCGGATCGACGCCCAGAAGATCCTGCATGAAGGTGCCCTTGTCGTCGGCGAACGGGCCGAACGACATCGCCTTCTTGCAGCCGACCACTTCGGTGAAGAAGTCGACCGCCTGCTTCATGTCGGGAACCGTGATGCCGGTGTGGTCGTGGCCGCGCATGCCCGGGATCGAATCCGCCGAGGCCATGCCGGCGCTGCCGAGCATCGCGGCGGCGAGCGTTGCAATTGCGATTGTGGTCTTCATGTCAGTCCTCTCCATTTGGCGGGACTTGGTCTTTGTGGTCGCACGTCCGAGGCCCGCTCTTCGGCGTGCGTATGCATTCATGTCGGCGGCTTGGCTGCGGAAGGAATGTCGAGCCAGCTCGCATCGATCTCGGGCAGCGGAATGGCCGCGATGAGATCGCGCGTGTAGCTTTGCCGCGGCTTATCGAACAAGGCGTCGGTGGCGCTCGCTTCGACGATCGCGCCTTCGCGCATGACGATCACTTGCCGGCACAGCCGCCGGATGACAGACAGATCGTGGCTGATGAAAGCGACGGTCAGCCCCATCTCCGCGGCAAGCTGCTCCAGCAGGGTCAGGATCTGCGCCTGCGTCGACACGTCGAGCCCGGAGACGATCTCGTCGGCGAGCACGAATTTTGGCGACAGCGCGAGAGCGCGCGCAATGCCGACGCGCTGGCGCTGGCCGCCCGACAGTTCGTGCCGATAGCGGCTGGCGAAACTTTGCGGCAGGCCGACACGCTGCAGCGCCTCGGCGACGCGCGCCTTCAGGTTGTCGCCAAGACCATTCTGCTTCAAAGGCGCGGCGATAATGCTGGCAATGGTGCGGCGCGGGTTGAGCGACGACATCGGATCTTGAAAAATCATCTGCAGATTGCGCCGCAGCGGCTGCAGCTCCGCTTCCGGCAGATTGGTGATGTCGCGGCCGGCGAAGTTGATGCTGCCGGCGCTTGGCTCCAGCAGGC
>NZ_RZQP01000262.1:0-7723 GCF_003998165.1 Mesorhizobium sp. M7A.F.Ca.US.007.01.2.1
GACCGTATATCGTCGGCGGAGTGCACCTGCGACGATTATTGAGGCCATTTTGGATTAGCCACGATGGATTTCTGGCGGTGGTAGCCATTGGCCGACAGCAGAGCCGGGCCTGCCGGTTGCCTCACCAAGCTGTTCATTGACAAGCCGATTGGCGTCTGTGAGACAATTCCCCAGCAAAAACAAAAGGGGAACCGACATGAACAGGATCGCCGTTCTTACCGCAACTCTGACACTTGCCGCCGGCCTGTCCGCACCGGCGATGGCTGCCACCTCGGTCACTATCGGCATCAGCGGCTGGACAGGCTTCGCGCCGCTGACGCTTGCGAAGCAGGCGGGCATCTTCGAGAAACACGGACTCGACGTGACCTTGAAAAAGGTGCCGCAAGCGAGCCGGCCGCTCGCCATCGCCAGCGGCGACCTGCAATGCGCGGCCACCACGGTGGAGACCTGGCTGGTGTGGAACGCCAGCGGCGTCACCACCAAGCAGATCTTCCAGCTCGACAAATCCTACGGCGCCGACGGCATCGTCGCCCGCAACAACATCAAGACCGTCGCCGATCTCAAGGGCAAGAACGTCGCGTCATCGGCGCCGGGCACGTCGCCCTATTTCATGCTCGCCTGGGTGCTGAACAAGAACGGCATGTCGACGAAGGACGTCACCGTCGTCAATCTGGAGCCTGATGCGGCGGCGCAAGCTTTCCTCGCCGGGCAGAACGACGCCGCCGTCACCTACGAGCCGTTCATCTCGGCGGTGCGCGACAAGTCGGACCAGGGCCATATCCTGGCGACGACGCTCGACTACCCGATGGTGCTCGACACGGTGGGCTGCACACCCGAATTCCTGAAAACCAATCCGGATGCCGCCAAGGCGCTGGCCGACAGCTATTTTGATGCACTCGACCTGATCAAGAGCGATCCGCAGAAATCCTACGAGACCATGGGTGCCGACGTGAAACAGTCGGCCAAGGAATTCGAGGATTCGGCGAAATACCTGAAATGGGCCGACCGGGCGGAGAACAAACAGTTCTTCACCAAGGAATTCCAGGACTTTTCCAAGACCGCCGGCGAACTGCTGCTGCAGATGGGACTGATCAAGGAAGCGCCCGACGTCACCACGTTGGCTGACACCAGCGCGGTTTCGAACTGATCGTTCGGCCTTTGACCATCAAGCGGCGGCGCCTGGCGCTGCCGCCTTCTCTTGGACAAAGCGCGATTTGAGCATGGGGACCATTTGAAAATGGCGACGATTTGACGATGCGCCCCTTGCATCCCGTCTCGCCGGGCATCCGAACCGTGCTCGGCATTTCCTTCTTCGTGCTTTTCGTGGCCTTCTGGGCTTGGATCACGCTAGGCGGCCACGTCAACCGCATCTTCCTCGCCGATCCGCTGTCGATGCTGCGGGATGGCTGGCGGCTTTTGGTCGAAGACCGTTTTTGGCTCGACGTTCTGATCACCATCTGGCGCGTCTTCGGCGGCTTCCTGCTTGCCTCGGTCGTCGCGGTACCGCTTGGCATCGCGATGGGCGCCTGGAAGCCGGTGGAGGCGTTTCTGGAGCCTTTTGTCTCCTTCGCCCGCTACTTGCCTGCGTCGGCATTCATCCCACTGCTCATCTTGTGGGCCGGCATCGGCGAGCTGGAAAAACTGCTGGTCATCTTCGTCGGCTCGGTGTTCCAGATCGTCCTCATCATCGCGGTCAAAGTTGGCGGCACACGACGCGATCTGGTCGAGGCCGCCTACACGCTGGGTTCCACCAACAGCGGCATCGTCAACCGGGTGATCATGCCGGCCAATGCGCCGGAGATCGCCGAGACGCTGCGGCTGGTGCTCGGCTGGGCCTGGACCTATGTCATCGTCGCGGAACTGATCGGCTCGTCATCCGGCATCGGCTACATGATCATCAACAGTCAGTCGCGGCTGGCGACGGGTCAGATCATCTTCGGCATCATCGTCATCGGACTGATCGGGCTGTTGTCCGACTTCGCCTTCAAGGCCTTCAACCGCTGGCTCTTTCCGTGGAGCCTGGCGTGAACAAGCTTCTCATCGAGGGCGTTTCGCGCACCTTTGCCGGCGTGCGCGGCGGTCAGCCGGTCAAGGCGCTGATGCCGATCGACCTGGCGGTCGCCGCCAACGACTTCATCACTATTCTGGGGCCGTCCGGCTGCGGGAAGTCGACACTGCTCAGGATTGTCGCGGGCCTGGAAGCATCGAGCGAGGGCCGTGTGCTGCTCGACGGCAAGGCGGTGACCCGGCCGGGGCCGGATCGCGGCATGGTCTTTCAGTCCTACACGCTGTTTCCCTGGCTGACTGTGGCGCAGAACATCGCTTTCGGCTTGCGCGAACGCGGAATGCCCGAAAAGGAGCGGGACGGGGTCGTCGCTTCCTACGTCAATCTCGTCGGCCTGAAAGGGTTCGAGAACCATTGGCCGAAGCAGCTCTCCGGCGGCATGCAGCAGCGCACGGCGATCGCCCGGGCGCTGGCTAACGATCCGGAGATCCTGTTGCTGGATGAGCCGTTCGGCGCGCTCGACAACCAGACGCGCGGTCTGATGCAGGAACTGCTGCTCGGCATCTGGGAACGGCGCCAAAAGACGGTGCTGTTCGTCACCCATGACATCGAGGAGGCGATCTTCATGGCCTCGCGCGTCATCGTGATGACGGCGCGGCCCGGCCGCATCAAGTCGGATGTCGCCATCGACCTGCCGCATCCGCGCCATTACACGCTGAAGACCAGCCCGGAATTCTCGGCGCTGAAAGCGCGGCTGACCGAGGATATTCGGGTCGAGGCGATGCGCACGGCGCAGGCGTAGTCAGACCGACACAGCCTGATCATCTGGAAAGATACTTGGCTCGCTCAACAGACGCTTGAGGCGAGGAAGATCACGTTTCGGGGCGTCCAGAGCCGCCTTGAACGCTAGCCATTTTTCGACATCGAGAGGAAAGATGCGCCGGTCGGCCAGCCTTTCGGGTCGAGTCGTTCTCGTACTCACGTGACACCTCTGCTCAGGCGGCCAGCAGTTGCTTGCGGTCGACGCGCTCCTGCTGCGGCGAGCGGGCGTAGAGTTCGCGGTAGCATTTGGAGAAATGCGAGGCCGAGACGAAGCCGCAGGCGACCGCCACCTCGACCACTGGCATCGAGGACTGGATCAGCAGGTGCCGAGCGCGGTCGAGTCGGATTTCGAGATAATAGCGGGCGGGGGAGCGGCCCATCTCGGTGCGGAACAGCCGCTCGATCTGGCGGCGCGACAGGTCGACATGATCGGCGATCTCGATCAGTGACAGCGGCTCCGACAGATTGCCCTCCATCAGTTCGATGATGGTCAGCACTTTCGAGTTCTGGACGCCGAGGCGGGCGCGCAGCGGCAGGCGCTGGCGGTCGGTGGGGCTGCGCACGCGGTCGGTCAGCACCTGCTCGCAGACGCGGTTGACGAGGTTCTCGTCAAAGTCGTCGCCGATCAGCTTCAGCATCATGTCGAGTGCGGCGGTGCCACCGGCGCAGGTGTAGATGTTCTGGTCGATCTCGAAGAGGTCGGCAAAGACATTGGCCTTCGGGAACGCCTCGGAAAAGCCCGGCAGGTTCTCCCAGTGGATGGCACAGCGCTTGTTGGACAACAGGCCGGCGGCGGCGAGGATATGCGCGCCGGTGCACAGGCCGCCAACGGCGACGCCGCGATTGTATTCCTCGCGCAGCCAGGCGAAGGCGGACTTGTTTTGGTAGCGCTCGACATTGATGCCGCTGCAGACGATGGCCATGTTCGGCCGATCGGGGCCTGCCATCTTCTTGCGTTCATCCTCGAGCGACGTGTTGACCGCGCACTCGACTCCGTTCGAGGCGCGCACCGGCTTGCCGTCGATGCTGGCGAGGCGCCAGCGATAGGCCTCGTAGCCGAGCATGCGATTGGCCGAGCGCAGCGGGTCGAGCGCGGTCGCAAAGGCGATCATGGTGAAATCGGGAATAAGGAAGAATACAAACGACCGCTTGATCGGATGCTTTACGGCGTTCAAGGGAACCTCACACAGCCATGGCGCGAACAGGATGTCGCGAATAGCATAGCGACATCAGGAAAAACCATGTCTGTCAATCGGCTACGCCGCTACGACAAGATTAAATTTGCGACATGGGTCGCAAATGGGCAATCGGCGTGCAGCGGGGCCCGGAAGTGGCACGAACTGTTCAAGGGACAGGCAGCGTACAGCCTGTGCGCAGAACAAAAACGCCGCTCTGGCTGGAGCCAGGCGGCGTTGCAGTTTTAAAGCAGCGGCAGGGATGCGCTGCCTGGAAAATCTTCAGGCGACGAAGCCGAGGCGCGCCGCATTCATGGCGCCAGTCTGGCCGGGCATGGTGTTGGCGAGACGCTGACGCTCGAGAGCGGTGGTCAGGTTCATTTCGCGGCGGGCAAAGAGGCGGGCAAAAAGCTTCATAATCATCTCCATTCGGTTGCTCAGACGGGTCGCCTTCGCTTGATGGAGTGGGGCAGCTCGTTTGCTGGCGCTGATATAGGCTTGTGTAAGCAGAAACTAAATCGCAAAAGCGAACCGCTTGATATGAAATGCGACATCGATTGCGATAGATTTGGGCAAGGTGCCCAAAATTTACGATCATTTACAAGGCATTAAGTGAAAACAGGAGCTGCTATGCGGCTTTCTCATATGCGTCATGCGTTGGCGACATGGCTCCAAAACTCATTTGAATACAAATAAAATAGAGAAGGCCTGCCGGGCGGTTCGCGCGGCAGGCCTTCAGCACATAGTACACACGATCTACTTTGCTCCAGCCCAGGATCCGATGCCATTGCGAGTACCGGTCTTGGTGTCGGAAGCCTCAGGCCAGCCGATATCCTTCTGCAGTTCGATCGGCAAGGAACGGATGGCGCGCTCGGTCTGGTAGCGGGCGCGTGCCGCGCTGAATTCGGTCGCGATGCGACCAAGAGACGACAGGATAGACATTTCTTTCTCCTTTGGTGGCTGGCGGGTGCCAGACAGCGCGTTGGTTACGTCGGGTTTGTTTCAACTTCATTTCGTGTCGAATGCAGGTCTGTGTCGGGGTCGTTTCATGGCTGCTTGTGGCAGCTGCCTCATTCGATGGAGTTGACTATCCTCCCAATCTGATGTTCAATCAAACGAAATGGAATGATGTTTTGTATCAGAAAAATTGAAGGTCGGTTGCCATGAACGCCCCGCTCAATCATCCGCTGCCACTGCTCGATCTCGACGTTTTGCGCACTTTCGTGGCGATTGCCGAGACCGGCAGCTTCACCACCGCCGCCAATGCCGTCTTTCGCACGCCGTCGGCCGTCTCCATGCAGATCAAGAAGCTGGAGGACATTCTCGGCCGCTCCGTGTTCGCGCGCGACGCCCGCTCGGTGTCGCTGACCACGGACGGCGAGATGCTGCTCGGCTATGCCCGCCGGCTGCTGTCGATCAACCGCGAGGTGGTGTCGAAGTTCATCATTCCCGAGATTGTCGGTGTCGTGCGGCTTGGTTCGCCGGACGATTACGGCGAGCGCGTGCTGCCGCATGTGCTGAAGCGTTTCGCGCAGTCGCATCCGTCGATCGCCGTCGACGTCACCATCGACCAGAGCAGCAATCTGCGCCGGCGCATGGACGACCGGGCGCTCGACATCACGCTGCTGACCAATTCCTACAAGACCAGCGCGCTCGGCGCCGAGGTGCTGCTGACCGAGCCGATTGTCTGGGCCGGCGCCAAGGGTGGCTGCGCGCATCTGCGCGAGCCCTTGCCGGTGTCGCTTTGGGAAGAGGGCTGCGCCTGGCGCGCCGGAGCGCTCGATGCGCTTGGCCGCGAGGGCCGCAACTACCGCATCGCCTATATGAGCGCGCACACGGCCGGCCAGCGCGCCGCGATCATGTCCGATCTCGCCGTGGCGCCGCTGCCGAAGTCGTTTCTCGGCAACGACATGGTCGAACTCTGCCCGAAGGACGGCATGCCCGACATCGGCACCTACAATCTGGCGATGGTGGTGGCGCCGGACGCCAGCGCGCCGGTCAAGGCCGTCGCCGACCACATCCGCGCGACCTTCGAAGTGTTCCGGGAAACCGGCAAGTTCTGACCGGCTGGTAAGGACGACAATATAGAGCTACTCCGCCGCTTCGGCGGGGCGCTGTTCAGGCCTTACTCTCGTGTCTTGCACGATCCGGCTCTCCCCGAGAAATTCGACGATGCGCTCGCGGGCGCGCCGGGCCTCCGGCATGTCGATCAGCGGCCAGACGTGGAACATGCCTTCCTCATAGACAAGATCGATTTCAACGCCGGCGGCGCGGGCTTTTTCCGCGAAGATCAGATTGTCGGGCGTCAAAAGATCGCGCGAGCCTGTCAAAAGCAGTGTTCTTGGCAGCACTGACAGATCTCCATAGACCGGGCTGATATGCCAGTCGCTGGGATCGATGCCGGCACTGTACAGACGAATCGCCTCTCGTCCGCCAGCTATGCCCAGCCAAGGGTCGTTGCGTTCCGCCTCGAACACTGCGGGATTGGTGAGCGACACGTCGAGACCCGGCGAAATGAGCACATGTCGTGACGGCAGGGACAGTCCTTCTTCGGCGGCCATCATGGTCAGCACCACAGCCATGTTGCCGCCGGCGGAATCGCCCATGAAGACGATGTCCTCGGCCTCCGTCTCGGCGAGCATCTGCCGGTAAACATCGCCAACCATTCCGAACATGGCGTGGAAATCATGTTCGGGAGCGATTGGATAGATCGGCACCGTGATTGCGTAGCCCAACCGATCCGCCATGTCGGCAATCAGGTGCCAATGATAGGGCGTGATTTCAAAGACATAGGCGCCGCCGTGCAAGTAGAGAATCCGCTTCTGTTCGCCGGACTTGGGTGGGATTTCGTATACGGGGAAGCCATCGACCGTATGCATCTCGATGTCGAGACGCTGGTGTAGCGAGGCGGGCGGCCGGTGGTTCTCGGTCTTGCGCGCGGCCGCGATCCAGCGCTGCAGATTTTCCGGACTGGCAAATGCCTGCTTACGGCTGTGCCGCAAGACAAAAGACACGACATGGCTTTTCAAACTTGGCATGCGAATACACGAACTTCGGCCAAAGCCGACTAAGAGAACCCCCTAAATCGAAAGATTGTGCCGTGGCTGAAAATGTCAAGATTTGCGCCCGCGTCTACACGGCGGTTTGATCCGCGCCGCAGTGGTCAGCGACGCGGTAAAAGTGCGGCTCGCAGCCGGTTGCTGGTGGTCGCCGGGGACATGCGAGGTTCCCGGCGCATGCCGAGCAATTTGCATTTGTCGGCGAAGGTCATCAGCGCGCGGCGCTCCAGATAGCGTTGCTGAGGGATGCCCTTTCACTGGATCGCGGCGACACCGGCCAGCCGATGTCCTTCTGGATTTCGGGCGGCAGGCTGTTCAGCAGGCGCCGCGCCTTGCTGCGGTCATGGGCTTGTCTGATGGCGGTGCCATAGCGGCTCAGGCTTTCGAGCATTGACATCGTTGTCTCCCCTGGAGCGTTGCAGCGGCTGAAAGATATTTCCTGCCTGCCGTTCGATGCCGGTTGAATGCGCCTGCCATGTATCTGGCGAATTTCACGAAAACAGCGTTTTGGTTTCCGGATCAGACGATCCGGAAACATTTGCATGCAAATGAGTTTCGAAAGGTGTTGGCGGGGGCGGGCCGCTTATTCCCGTCCACGCCTCCGCCCCTCGTGGCCTTCGCGCGAACGCCGGCGCGGAGCGGCGTCGCCGGCAACGCCATCC